>JAKFFO010000234.1:0-17777 GCA_036675035.1 Oxalobacteraceae bacterium | reverse complement strand
CTGCTTTACTCGATAATTTTGGCGACGACACCCGCACCGACGGTACGACCGCCTTCACGGATCGCAAAGCGCAGACCTTCTTCCATCGCAATCGGGTTGATCAGCATGACAGTGATCGACACGTTGTCACCCGGCATGACCATCTCTTTATCCTTCGGCAGTTCTATCGATCCGGTCACGTCGGTGGTACGGAAATAGAACTGCGGACGATAGTTGTTGAAGAACGGAGTATGACGACCGCCCTCATCCTTGGACAATACATAGATCTCGCCGGTGAAATGCTTGTGCGGCTTGATCGAACCCGGCTTGGCCAATACCTGGCCGCGCTCGACGTCTTCCCGCTTGGTGCCGCGCAGCAGCACGCCGACGTTGTCGCCAGCCTGGCCCTGATCGAGCAGCTTGCGGAACATTTCCACGCCGGTGCAGGTGGTGGTCTGGGTGTCGCGGATACCGACGATTTCAATCGATTCGCCGACCTTGATGATGCCGCGCTCGACACGACCGGTGACCACGGTACCGCGGCCGGAGATCGAGAACACGTCTTCGACCGGCATCAGGAAGGCGCCGTCGACGGCACGCTCAGGGGTCGGGATGTAGCTGTCGAGGGCTTCGGCCAGTTTCATGATGGCTTGCTCGCCGAGTTCGCCCTTGTCGCCTTCGAGGGCGAGTTTGGCCGAGCCGCGGATGATGGGCAGGTCGTCGCCGGGGAAGTCGTATTTGGAGAGCAGTTCACGCACTTCCATTTCGACCAGTTCGAGCAATTCAGCGTCGTCGACCATGTCGCATTTGTTCAGGAACACCATGATGTACGGCACACCGACCTGGCGCGCCAGCAGGATGTGTTCGCGGGTCTGCGGCATCGGGCCGTCGGCGGCCGAGCACACCAGGATCGCGCCGTCCATTTGCGCGGCGCCGGTGATCATGTTTTTGACGTAGTCGGCGTGACCGGGGCAGTCAACGTGGGCGTAGTGGCGGTTGGCTGTCTCGTATTCGACGTGGGCAGTGTTGATCGTGATGCCGCGCGCTTTTTCTTCCGGCGCCGCGTCGATCTGGTCGTATGCCTTGGCTTCGCCGCCGAACTTGCTCGACAACACCGTCGCAATTGCCGCCGTCAACGTCGTCTTGCCATGGTCAACGTGGCCAATCGTGCCCACATTCACGTGCGGCTTGGTCCGCTCAAACTTGCCTTTTGCCATTTTATTCTTCCTTCAAAAAGAACGATTTATCTTTAAATTCAAGAACCCGCTCCGTGTAGAGCGGGCGTTTAATAATTACTTGCTTTTGGAACTGACGATAGCTTCGGTAATGTTTTTAGGTGCTTCGGCGTAGTGCTTGAATTCCATCGTGTAGGTTGCACGACCCTGCGTTGCGGAGCGCAGCGATGTCGCGTATCCAAACATTTCGGACAAAGGCACTTCGGCTTTAATTATCTTGCCGCCGCCGCCAGCGATTTCATCCATGCCTTGAACCATCCCACGGCGCGACGACAAGTCGCCCATTACCGTACCAGCGTAGTCTTCCGGTGTTTCAACTTCCACGGCCATCATAGGCTCAAGGATGACTGGACTAGCTTTGCGGCAGCCATCTTTGAATGCCATGGATGCGGCCATCCGAAATGCGTTTTCATTCGAGTCGACGTCGTGGTACGAGCCAAAGAACAGTGTCACTTTGACGTCGACGACCGGATATCCCGCCAATACTCCGGAAGTCAAAGTTTCACGCACTCCTTTTTCAACTGCCGGAATGTATTCACGCGGAACCGTACCGCCCTTGATCGCGTCGACGAACTCGAAACCCTTACCCGGCTCTTGCGGTTCAATTTTGAGAACAACGTGACCGTATTGACCGCGGCCACCGGATTGCTTGACGAACTTGCCTTCGATTTCTTCGCAAGTCTTGCGAATAGTTTCGCGGTACGCGACCTGCGGCTTACCGACGGTCGCTTCAACGTTGAACTCGCGCTTCATGCGGTCGACGATAATGTCGAGATGCAACTCGCCCATACCGGCGATGATGGTTTGACCTGATTCCTCATCGGTACGGACGCGGAACGACGGATCTTCAGCAGCCAGGCGATTCAGCGCCAAGCCCATTTTTTCCTGGTCGCCTTTTGTTTTCGGCTCAACCGCCTGCGAAATCACTGGTTCCGGGAAAACCATGCGCTCCAGCACAACGATAGCTTTTTCGTCGCACAGGGTATCGCCCGTGGTTGTGTCCTTCAACCCCACAACCGCAGCAATGTCACCAGCCAGCATTTCTTTGATTTCGTCGCGCTCGTTGGCCATCATTCGAACAATACGGCCAATACGCTCTTTCTTGCCCTTCACCGAGTTATAAACGCTGTCGCCCGAATTGAGAGCACCGGAGTAGCATCGGATAAAACACAACTGACCAACAAACGGATCGGTCGCAATCTTGAAGGCCAAGGCCGAGAATTTTTCGTCGTCGGCCGATTTACGCACAACTGGCTCGTCGTCTTCGTTCAAACCGGGCACGGGAGGAATATCCACCGGCGAAGGCAGATAATCGATTACGCCGTCCAACATCGCCTGTACGCCCTTATTCTTAAATGCGGTTCCACACATCATTGGAACAATTTCGCTGGAAATGGTACGTTGACGGATCGCCGCTTTAATTTCGGCTTCGGTCAAATCACCCTCTTCCAGGTACTTGTTCATCAGCTCTTCTGATGCTTCCGCCGCGGCTTCCACCAGATTTTCGCGCCATTTATTTGCGTCCGCGACCAGGTTTTCTGGAATATCACGGTACTCAAATTTCATGCCTTGGGAGGCATCATCCCAGTAGATCGCCTTCATTTTTATCAAGTCAACCACGCCCGCGAACGTGTCTTCGGCACCGATAGGCACTTGCATAGGGATAGGATTCGCCTTAAGGCGCGCACGCATCTGGTCATACACTTTGAAGAAGTTCGCGCCGGTGCGATCCATCTTGTTGACGAATGCCAGCCGCGGAACCTTGTACTTGTTGGCCTGACGCCACACGGTTTCCGACTGGGGCTGCACACCGCCGACCGCACAGTACACCATGCACGCACCATCAAGCACGCGCATAGAACGCTCGACTTCAATCGTGAAGTCAACGTGACCCGGAGTATCGATGATGTTGATGTGATGCTCAGGGAAGTTATTGGCCATCCCCTTCCAGTAACAAGTAACGGCAGCGGATGTAATCGTAATGCCGCGCTCCTGCTCTTGTTCCATCCAGTCGGTGGTAGCCGCGCCATCATGAACTTCACCGAGCTTGTGATTCACGCCTGTATAAAACAGAACGCGCTCAGTAGTGGTGGTTTTGCCAGCATCGATGTGAGCTGAAATGCCGATGTTACGGTAACGCTCAATGGGGGTCTTGCGAGCCATGATTAATCCTAATTCGTTTTAATGAACAAAACCGAGCGCCATTTTTTAAAAAAATGTGCCCGGCCTCGAACAAATTACACAGGTGAATGAGTGCCGCCGCAAGCGCGACCGCCCCCAGTCCAATCTATTAGAAGCGGAAGTGCGAAAACGCCTTGTTCGCTTCCGCCATACGATGCACTTCGTCGCGTTTTTTCATTGCGCCGCCGCGGCTTTCTGCAGCCTCCAGCAATTCGCCGCCAAGGCGTTGCGGCATCGATTTTTCGCTGCGCTTGTTGGCCGCTTCACGCAACCAGCGCATGGACAACGCCATGCGTCGGACCGGGCGAACTTCGACGGGCACCTGGTAGTTCGCACCACCGACGCGCCGCGATTTGACTTCAACCATCGGCTTGCAATTATTGATTGCAGCAACGAATACTTCGAGAGGGTCCTTGCCCGACTTGGTCTGAATGTGCTCGAAGGCACCGTAGATGATGTTCTCGGCGACCGATTTTTTACCGGACAGCATCAGCACGTTAACAAACTTGGCAACATCAACGTTACCGTATTTCGGATCTGGCAGAATTTCCCGCTTGGGGACTTCACGACGACGTGGCATTTCAATTCCTTTCAATCTTCAGTTGAGCGCACTGCATTTGCTTATGCGCTCGCGGCCGGCCATTCTGACCAACCACTTACTCGGCCTGTCAGAGGCCGACTCCCATTCCGCTCATCTGCAGCGGAATACCATTATTACTTTTTGGCAGCCTTGGCGCGTTTTGCACCATACTTCGAGCGCGCCTGCTTACGGTCTTTTACACCTTGAGTATCGAGGGCGCCACGTACCATGTGATAACGCACACCCGGCAAGTCTTTCACACGGCCGCCGCGCAACAACACGACACTATGCTCTTGCAGGTTATGCCCCTCACCACCGATATACGAAATGACTTCGAAACCGTTAGTCAGACGCACCTTGGCGACCTTACGAAGCGCCGAGTTAGGCTTTTTCGGAGTGGTGGTATAGACACGGGTACATACACCGCGCTTCTGCGGGCTGTTTTCCAGCGCCGGCGACTTGCTCTTGACGCGCGCTGAAACACGCGGCTGGCGAATCAATTGATTGATGGTTGGCATCGGTCTAAATCCAACAAAATTACGACATTAATAATACAAACCCGAAATCGGTTGTCCGGGAACGAAACAATACAGTTTGCGCACGAAAATTACGCAGTTCGATTCGGCAATAGGGAATTAAGCGTCGGAGGGAGCGAAGAGCAGACCAAAGAACGCTTAAGCCCGAAAGAGCCTAAATTCGAGAACTCGCGAGTATATCCTTCACGGGTATTGCCGTCAACTGTAGTTAACTCTTCGCTGGTGTTTCGCATATAAAAGAAGCATACGTAATGCCTCACGCATGCGACGCTGGCTCTATCACATTTTTCGTCTCCATTGCATTGAACTGACGCAACTGGAGGTTTTTGGTAGTCGTTCTTTGGCGTGCCGGCTATCGCTCTTTTTTGTCGGAGCGCGCGCTCACATCGACGCTACTTTCCTGCAATTCAGGAGTCAGTCTTGAAGAGGAACAGGAATAGGAACTTGCTCGTTTCAGACTTCCGCAACAAAAAACGGCCTCCGAGGGTACCCCCGAAGGCCGTCAAGTTCTGCGATTTTCTGAAGTTACGCTTCGCTATCCGGATTGCCGGAAGTCTCCGTCATTTCTTTCTCTATTTCAGCGGCTCGCGCTGCTCGCTCGGATTGCAAAAGAGCGGTACGTTCTTCTGCTTCCCACGACTCCTTCTCTTTGCGGGCGCGATGGAATGCGAGACCGGTACCGGCGGGAATCAAGCGGCCCACGATGACGTTTTCTTTCAGTCCACGGAGTCCATCGCGCTTGCCCATGATCGCAGCTTCGGTCAACACACGCGTGGTTTCCTGGAACGACGCCGCAGAGATAAACGAGTCGGTCGACAACGATGCCTTGGTAATGCCGAGCAACACGTTCTCGTATGTTGCCGGAATCTTTCCGGCTGCCACTACGCGATCGTTCTCATCCAGCAACTCGGAACGCTCGACTTGTTCACCGGTGATGTAATTGGCATCGCCGGCATCGACCACCTGAACGCGGCGCAGCATCTGACGCACGATCACTTCAATGTGCTTGTCATTGATCTTCACGCCTTGCAAACGGTACACGTCCTGCACTTCATCGACGATGTAGCGCGCGAGTGCTTCGATACCCAACAAACGCAGGATGTCCTGAGGATCGGCCGGGCCGTCCACAATCATCTCGCCCTTGTTGACCACCTGGCCGTCATGCACCAGCACTTGCTTGTCCTTGGTAATCAGGAATTCGTGCTTGTTGCCGTCCATGTCGGTGATTTCGAGACGCTGCTTGCCCTTGGTCTCTTTGCCGAATGCAACCGTACCGGTGACTTCCGCCAGCATGCCGGCATCTTTCGGGGAACGGGCCTCGAACAATTCGGCCACACGCGGCAGACCACCGGTGATATCACGTGTCTTCTGCGACTCGGTCGGGATACGTGCCAGCACTTCGCCTACGGTTACCTGCTGACCGTCTTTCACGGTGATCAGCGCACCGACCTGGAAGCCGATTGTCACGGCGTGTTCAGTGCCCGCAATCTTGACTTCTTCGCCTTGCTCGTTTAGCAGCTTGACTTGCGGGCGCAGCGTTTTCGTGACTGATCCACGGCGCTTCGCATCGATAACCACCAACGTCGACAGCCCGGTCACCTCGTCAATTTGCTTGGCGACGGTCGAACCTTCTTCCACGTTCTCGAACTTCACCGTACCGGTGTATTCGGTAATGATCGGTCGTGTCAGCGGATCCCATGTCGCCAGCGCGGTACCGGCCTTGATGCCCATGCCATCCTTGACCAGCAGCGTTGCGCCGTACGGCACTTTGTGGCGCTCGCGCTCGCGGCCATGGTCGTCGGTAATCAGCACCTCGCCCGAACGGGAAATGACGATCTGACCGCCCTTCCCATTTGTGACATAACGCATTGTCGCGGTAAAACGAACGGTGCCGTTGGACTTGGCTTCAACCGATGAAGCCACTGCCGCACGGGACGCCGCACCACCGATGTGGAAAGTACGCATCGTCAACTGCGTGCCCGGTTCACCGATCGATTGCGCCGCAATGACGCCAACCGCCTCGCCAGCGTTGACCAACACGCCACGCCCCAGATCGCGGCCATAGCACATGCCGCACAAACCATAACGAGTGTCGCAGGTCAGCGGTGTGCGGACCTTCACCTCGTCAATGCCCAGACGTTCGATCTCTTCTACTGCATCTTCATCGAGCAGCGTGCCGGCTTCGAACAACGTAGCTTGCGTCTCCGGATTGATGATGTCATTGGCAGCGACGCGACCAAGGATACGATCGCGCAACGCTTCGATCACTTCACCACCCTCGACCAGCGCTTTCATCGATGCGCCATTGGCTGTGCCGCAGTCGTCTTCGATTACCACCAGATCCTGGGTTACGTCGACCAGACGGCGGGTCAGATATCCCGAGTTCGCAGTCTTCAGTGCAGTATCGGCCAGACCCTTACGTGCACCGTGGGTCGAAATAAAGTACTGCAGCACGTTCAGACCTTCGCGGAAGTTCGCGGTAATCGGCGTCTCGATGATCGAGCCATCCGGCTTGGCCATCAGGCCGCGCATACCCGCCAACTGGCGAATCTGTGCCGCTGAACCGCGCGCACCTGAGTCGGCCATCATGTAAATCGCGTTGAACGATTCCTGGGTCGACTGAGTACCGTCGCGCTTGGTGACTGCTTCCACCTTGAGCTGATCCATCATCGCCTTGCCGACTTCGTCGCCGGCCTTGCCCCAGATGTCCACTACCTTGTTGTAACGCTCGCCTGCGGTGACCAAACCGGACGAATATTGCTGCTCGATCTGTTTCACTTCGTGTTCGGCGGTCGAAATGATGGTGGCCTTTTGCGGCGGCACCAGCATGTCGTCCACGCAAATCGAAATACCGGCGCGTGTCGCGAGGCGGAAGCCGGATTGCATCAATTGATCGGCGAAGACTACCGTCGCACGCAAACCGCATTTGCGGAACGAAGTGTTGATCAACTTTGAGATTTCCTTCTTCTTCAACGCGCGGTTCAGCACACTGAAAGGCAGTCCCTTTGGAAGGATTTCGGACAGAATCGCGCGGCCGACCGTGGTCTCGTAGCGATTGATCGTCTTGACGAATTCGCCGCTTTCGAGATCTTTCGGATACTCGGTGATGCGTACGGTAATGCGAGTCGTCAGCTCGACTTCCTTGTTGTCGTATGCGCGGATCACTTCCGAAACATCCGGGAAAATCATGCCCTCGTTCTTGCCATTGATTTTTTCGCGGGTAGCGTAGTAAAGGCCGAGCACGATATCTTGCGACGGCACGATCGACGGCTCGCCGTTCGACGGGAACAGGATGTTGTTCGAAGCCAGCATCAGGGTACGCGCTTCCATCTGCGCTTCAACCGACAGCGGCACGTGAACAGCCATCTGGTCACCGTCGAAGTCGGCGTTGAATGCCGCGCACACCAGCGGATGAAGCTGGATCGCCTTGCCTTCGATCAGGACCGGCTCAAACGCCTGAATTCCAAGGCGATGCAAGGTCGGCGCACGGTTCAACATGACCGGATGTTCGCGGATCACGTCTTCCAGGATGTCCCAGACCACTGGCTCTTGGATCTCGACCAGTTTCTTGGCGGCCTTGATGGTGGTCGCCAAGCCCATCAGTTCAAGCTTGTTGAAAATGAACGGCTTGAACAATTCGAGTGCCATCAGTTTCGGCAAACCGCACTGATGCAATTTCAGCTGCGGACCCACCACGATCACGGAACGGCCGGAGTAGTCGACACGCTTGCCCAACAGGTTTTGACGGAAACGACCGCCCTTTCCCTTGATCATTTCGGCCAAGGACTTCAATGGACGCTTGTTGGCGCCGGTCATTGCCTTGCCGCGGCGGCCATTGTCGAGCAGTGAGTCGACCGCTTCCTGCAACATGCGCTTTTCATTGCGCGTAATGATTTCCGGCGCACGCAATTCCATCAAGCGCTTCAAGCGATTGTTGCGGTTGATGACGCGGCGATACAGATCGTTCAGATCGGAGGTTGCAAAGCGGCCGCCATCCAGCGGGACCAGTGGACGCAATTCCGGCGGCAGAACCGGCAGCACTTCCATGATCATCCAGTCCGGCTTGATGCCGGAACGCTGGAATGCCTCAAGCACCTTCAGGCGCTTCGCATATTTCTTGATCTTGGCTTCAGACTTGGAGTCCTTCAGCTCTTGACGCAGCATTTCTGCATCGCGATCGATGTCGATGGAGCGCAGCAATTCACGAATGCCTTCGGCGCCCATGAATGCGGTGAAGTCGTCGCCGAATTCTTCATACTTGGCGGCGTAATCGTCTTCCGACATGATCTGGCACTTCTTCAGCGGCGTCATGCCGGGATCGGTCACGACGTAGGCTTCGAAATACAAAACGCGTTCAATATCGCGCAAGGTCATGTCGAGCACCATGCCGAGGCGCGATGGCAGCGATTTCAGAAACCAGATATGCGCGGTCGGAGACGCGAGTTCAATATGCCCCATGCGCTCGCGGCGCACCTTGGCCAGCGTGACCTCAACGCCGCATTTTTCACAAATGACGCCGCGATGCTTCAGGCGCTTGTATTTGCCGCACAGGCATTCGTAGTCCTTGATCGGGCCGAAAATCTTGGCACAGAACAAGCCGTCGCGCTCTGGCTTGAAGGTCCGATAGTTGATGGTTTCCGGCTTCTTGACTTCGCCGTAGGACCAGGAACGGATTTTTTCGGGCGACGCGAGGCCAATCTTGATCGCGTCGAATTGTTCATTTTGCTGAACTTGCTTGAATAGATCGAGCAGTGCTTTCATGTATCACTCCAGGTTGGCGTGAAAAAACGCTTGATGTATAACGCGGAAGGCGCCGGCCCGCTCATTG
Organism: Oxalobacteraceae bacterium; assembly: GCA_036675035.1. Lineage (GTDB taxonomy): Bacteria > Pseudomonadota > Gammaproteobacteria > Burkholderiales > Burkholderiaceae_D > MESE01. The sequence continues at coordinate 8,438 of JAKFFO010000234.1, read as the reverse complement.
ACCCTGTTCGCATCGGCGGGAGAGCCCCCTCTTCAAGAGAAGGTTCCGCCGATACCGGGCACGGGCCGGCGCTTCCAATACTGCAAATTTGCCGCTGGTACTCCAAATCCTGCTGACTGCGGATGCTTGTTAATCCCGTTCCAGATCGATATCGATGCCCAGCGAGCGGATTTCCTTCACCAGCACATTGAAGGATTCCGGCATGCCGGCGTCGATTACATGATCGCCCTTGACCAGGTTTTCGTACACTTTGGTCCTGCCGTTCACGTCGTCCGACTTGACGGTCAACATCTCCTGCAATACGTACGATGCGCCGTATGCTTCCAATGCCCACACTTCCATCTCGCCGAACCGCTGACCGCCGAACTGCGCTTTGCCGCCCAGCGGTTGCTGGGTAACCAGCGAATACGGGCCAGTCGAACGTGCATGCATCTTGTCGTCGACCAGATGGTGCAGTTTCAACACATGCATGTAGCCGACCGTCACCGAACGCTCGAACGCTTCACCGGTACGCCCGTCGTACATCGTCACCTGGTTCTTGGATGGCGTCATGCCGAGCTGCTTGGCGATTACATCCGGGTAAGCGAGGTCAAGCATGCGGCGAATCTCGTCCTCATGCGCGCCATCGAACACCGGTGTCGCGAACGGCACGCCATGCTTCAGGTTGTTCGCCAGCTCCAGCACTTCGTCATCGGAGAATCTGTCGAGGTCTTCCTTTTTACCGGACTCGTTATAGATCGTCGTCAGGAACTTGCGCAGCTCCGCAGCCTTGGCTTGCACTTTCAGCATTTCGCCGATACGCAGACCGAGGCCTTTGGCGGCCCAACCCAGATGCACTTCCAGAACCTGACCGACGTTCATGCGCGATGGCACGCCAAGCGGATTCAACACGATGTCGGCAGGTGTGCCGTCCGCCATGTACGGCATGTCTTCCACCGGAACGATGCGCGACACGACACCCTTGTTACCATGGCGGCCGGCCATCTTGTCGCCAGGCTGCAGGCGACGTTTCACGGCCAGATATACCTTGACCATTTTCTGTACGCCCGGCGGCAACTCATCGCCCTGCGTCAGCTTCTTGCGCTTCTCTTCAAAAGCCAGATCGAACTGGTGACGCTTTTCGGCGATTGATTCCTTGATCGCTTCCAAGGCATTGGCGGCATCGTCATCCGCTGGCCGAATATCGAACCAGTGGTACTTGTCAAGATCAGCCAGATATTCGCGGGTGATCTTGGCACCTTTTGCCAGTTTTTTCGGTCCGCCGTTGACCACCTTGCCGATCAACATTTTTTCCAGACGCTGGAACGCATCGCCCTCGACGATACGCAGCTGGTCATTCAAATCGAGACGATAACGCTTCAGTTCGTCGTCAATGATTTGTTGAGCACGCTTGTCGCGAACTATGCCTTCCCGGGTAAATACCTGGACGTCGATTACGGTTCCGACCATGCCGGACGGCACTCGCAACGAGGTGTCTTTCACGTCGGAGGCTTTTTCACCGAAAATTGCGCGCAGCAGCTTTTCTTCCGGTGTCAGTTGAGTTTCGCCTTTTGGCGTCACTTTACCGACCAGCGTATCGCCGGCCTCGACTTCGGCACCGATATATACGATGCCGGATTCGTCCAGGCGAGCCAGCTGGTTTTCAGCCAGATTGGAAATATCGCGAGTGATTTCTTCTGCGCCCAATTTGGTGTCCCGCGCAACGACCGACAATTCTTCAATATGAATCGACGTGTAGCGATCGTCGGCGACCACCTTCTCGGAAATCAGGATCGAGTCCTCGAAGTTATAACCGTTCCAAGGCATGAACGCGACCAGCATGTTCTGGCCCAGTGCCAACTCGCCCAAGTCCGTCGAAGCGCCGTCGGCGATCACGTCCAGCTTCGCCACCCGGTCTCCAACCTTGACGATCGGACGCTGGTTGATGTTGGTATTCTGGTTGGAGCGGGTGTACTTGATCAGATTGTAGATATCGACACCCACTTCGCCTGCCGCTGCTTCGTCATCGTTGACGCGAATCACGATACGTCCGGCATCGATATAGTCCACGATACCGCCGCGCAATGCTTGCACGGTAGTGCCGGAGTCGACTGCGACGGTGCGCTCGATACCGGTGCCGACCAGCGCCTTTTCTGGGCGCAGGCAAGGCACCGCCTGCCGTTGCATGTTGGCACCCATCAATGCGCGGTTCGCATCGTCGTGCTCAAGGAACGGAATCAGCGAAGCCGCAACCGATACCACCTGGCCTGGCGCAACGTCCATGTATTGAACGCGTTCAGGTGACACGAGAATGGTCTCGCCAGCTTGCCGCGCCGACACCAGTTCATCGGACAATCTGCCCGCGTCGTCGATAGTCGCATTTGCCTGCGCAATGATGTAGCGGCCTTCTTCGATTGCAGACAGATAATCGATCTGCGCCGTGGTCTTGCTGCCCTCAACCTTGCGATACGGCGTTTCCAGAAAGCCGTATTCGTTCAAACGTGCATAAAGCGCCAGCGAATTGATCAGGCCAATGTTCGGGCCCTCTGGCGTTTCGATCGGGCAGACGCGGCCGTAGTGAGTCGGATGCACGTCACGCACTTCAAAGCCGGCACGCTCGCGCGTCAAGCCACCCGGACCGAGCGCCGATACGCGGCGCTTGTGGGTGATTTCCGACAGCGGATTGGTCTGGTCCATGAACTGGGACAGTTGCGACGAGCCGAAAAACTCGCGGATCGCTGCCGAGATCGGCTTGGAATTGATCAGGTCATGCGGCATCAGGTTGTCGGCCTCGGCCTGACCGAGGCGTTCCTTGACGGCACGCTCGACACGCACCAGGCCGGCACGGAACTGGTTCTCGGCCAGTTCGCCAACACAACGTACACGGCGGTTTCCAAGGTGATCGATGTCGTCGACTTCACCCCGGCCGTTACGCAGCTCGACCAGGATCTTGATGACCGACAGCACATCCTCATTCGACAATGTCATTGCGCCGGTCAACTCGTCGCGGCCGATACGCCGGTTGAATTTCATGCGCCCGACCGCCGACAAATCGTAACGGTCTTCGTTATAGAACAAACCGTTGAACAAGGCTTCGACCGAATCCTCGGTTGGCGGCTCGCCTGGACGCATCATGCGGTAGATCGCTACCTTGGCAGCCATCTGATCCGCGGTATCGTCCATGCGCAGCGTTTGCGAAATGTACGCGCCCTGGTCCAGATCGTTAGTATACAAAGTCTGAATATCCGAGACGTTTGCGTCGCGCAACCGGCCGAGCAATTCTTCGGTCAATTCGTCATTGGCATTCGCAATGACTTCACCCGTGTCGGCGTCAACGATGTTCTTTGCCAGCAAACGCCCGAGAAGATAATCCTCCGGGACCGAGATATGCTTGATTCCTGCCGCTTCGATGTCGCGTACATGCTTGGAATTGATCCGCTTGTCTTTGGCGACCAGCGTCTTGCCCGATTTGTCGGTGATGTCAAAACGAGCGACTTCACCGCGCAAACGCTCGGCGACAAACTCCATCTCCGCGCCTTCGGAGCGCAAAGTGAAATTATCGAACACGAAGAAATTTGCAAGAATCTGTTCCACCGTCATGCCGATGGCTTTCAGCAAAATCGTGACCGGCATCTTGCGGCGGCGATCAACACGGAAAAACAGAATGTCTTTCGGGTCGAACTCGAAATCAAGCCATGAACCGCGGTAGGGAATAATCCGTGCGGAAAACAACAGTTTGCCCGACGAATGCGTCTTGCCGCGATCGTGCTCGAAAAACACGCCTGGCGAACGATGCAGCTGCGATACGATCACGCGCTCGGTACCATTGATCACGAATGAGCCGGTATTGGTCATGAGCGGCAATTCGCCCATGTACACTTCCTGCTCCTTCATTTCCTTGACGACCGGCTTGGTCGGGGATTCCTTGTCCAGAATCACGAGGCGCACCTTGGCGCGCAGTGGCGACGCAAACGTCAATCCACGCTGCTGGCATTCCTTGACGTCAAATGGAGGATCTCCCAACACGTAAGATAAGAACTCGAGACGTGCAAAACCATTGTGCGATACGATCGGGAAAATGGACGTGAAGGCAGACTGCAAGCCCTCATTCTTGCGATTGGGCGGGGTTTTATCCGCTTGCAAAAAGCCCAGATATGATTCAAGCTGGGTCGCCAACAGAAATGGAACGGGATGAGCATTAGCGCGCTTTGCGAATGATTTGCGGACGCGTTTCTTCTCAGTAAATGAATAGTGCATGGACACTCCGTGAGTGACAGGAAGAAGGATAGAGAATTCAGGATTCAGTGCGGGTTATGGAGCTGCCCGATGCTGCGAAACCTCAAGTCTCGTCCCTTCAAATCTGATAAATTGCAACTGATTACAGCAATGAGATAATCAGGCTCGCAATGCTGCATTCGAAATTCGAAAACGACAAAGGAGCCAAAGCCGAACCTTTCTTTTGAAAAGGTTCCGCGCTTTGACTCCGGCGCTGAACAAGTCGCGCTGGCAAGGCGAAATTACTTGATTTCGGCTTTTGCGCCAGCTTCTTCCAGCTTTTTCTTTGCTGCTTCTGCATCTGCCTTGGCAACACCTTCTTTAACTGGCTTCGGCGCGCCGTCTACCAGATCCTTCGCTTCTTTCAGACCCAAGCCGGTGATTTCGCGAACTGCCTTAATCACGCCGACTTTATTGGCGCCAAAATCAGTCAAGGTTACGGTAAATTCGGTTTGCTCTTCAGCCGCCGCTGCACCGCCGCCGGCACCAGCCGGACCAGCGACTGCCATCGCAGCTGCAGATACGCCAAACTTTTCTTCGAATGCCTTAACCAGGTCATTCAGATCCATTACAGACATCGCGCCTACGGCTTCCAGGATGTCGTCTTTGCTAATTGCCATTTAAAACTCCTAAATTGATTCGATAATTACATCTGATCGATACTGACGCAAAAAAGTGAGAAAGCAGCCTTGCGAAATAATTCGCAAGCTTACGCCGCTTCCCCTTCTTTTTTCGCTGCAAGTGCAGCGACTGCGCGCGCAAATCCGGAAACCGGCGCCTGCATGATTCCCAACAGTTGGGAAATCAGGACTTCTCGGCTCGGAATGTTTGCCAACGCAGACACGGCCGCTTTATCAAGCGGTTTGCCTGCGTAATTACCTGCCCTGATAACCAGTTTGTCGTTGGTTTTAGCAAATTCACTAATGACTTTTGCTGCAGCAACGGCATCCTCAGAGATCGAATAGATCAACGGGCCGGTCATTTCAGAGGCGAGGCCGGAAAACGCGGTTCCCTCGACAGCGCGACGAGCTAGCGTATTTTTCAATACGCGCAGGTACACACCCTGGGAACGCGCTTTGGCGCGCAATTGCGTCAAGTGACCAACCTGGATGCCACGATATTCGGCCACGACGATGGTCTGCGCCGATGCTACCTTGGCGGAGACTTCGGCGACTACGGCCTTTTTGTCATTCAGATTGAGACTCACGGTCAAGCTCCAAAAATGATGCTCGGTTAATACACAACCCTGTGGCTGCTTACCTTGCATCGGTTCGAACACGGCGTCCGAAGTTAGGAGTTCAGTACTGGCACGATACAAAGTACACAGCGACGAGACTACAAAACTTGTTCGGGTTCACCATCTGCGTTGGGTATTGGATATTTGCATATTCAATTTTTTAACTTTGTGCACGAGCTTCTTGCACGCCGCCCAACGGTCTTTGATTGCCCAGACTTTCTTCAATGTTGCCGAATCCGGTCTGGCCCAAAGTTGCGCCCGATGCTTTAAAAGGACATCGAGACTTGATTCAATACTTTATGCCGACAGCGTCGCCTGATCGACACGGACGCCAGCGCCCATCGTCGACGATAGCGACACCTTGCGCAGGTAAATACCTTTGCTGGTTGTCGGCTTGGCCTTGTTCAGAGCTTCGATCAGGGCTACCAAATTGGATTTGAGATCCGCATCGCTGAACGACTTGCGTCCGATCGTTGCGTGGATGATCCCTGCCTTGTCGGTCCGGTACTGGACCTGACCGGCTTTCGCATTCTTGACTGCGGTTGCCACATCCGGTGTTACGGTGCCGACTTTCGGATTCGGCATCAAGCCTCGGGGTCCGAGGATCTGGCCCAGCGTACCAACGATACGCATGGTGTCCGGCGAAGCGATCACGATATCGAATGGCATGTTGCCAGCCTTGATTTGTTCAGCCAGATCGTCCATGCCGACGATATCGGCGCCGGCGGCTTTCGCCTGCTCGGCTTTTTCGCCTGTGGCGAATACCGCAACACGCACGGTCTTGCCTGTGCCTGCCGGCAGCACTACCGAACCGCGCACCACTTGGTCAGATTTCTTTGCATCGACGCCCAGCTGAACCGACACATCGATCGACTCATTGAACTTGGCGGTCGCACATTCCTTGATCAACGCAACTGCGTTGTCGAACGGATAGGCTTTGGTGCGATCGATTTTGCCCTTGATCGCTTTTACGCGCTTGGATAATTTAGCCATGTTACAGACCCTCCACCGTGATGCCCATGGAGCGAGCAGATCCGGCGATGGTACGCACGGCTGCATCCATGTCCGCCGCTGTCAGATCCGGGCGTTTTTGAGTTGCGATTTCTTCTGCCTGCTTGCGGGTAATCGAGCCTACCTTGTCGGTATGCGGCTTCGGTGAACCCTTGGTGATGCCGGCAGCCTTTTTGATCAAAATGGTGGCGGGCGGCGTCTTCATCACAAACGTGAAAGACTTGTCCGCAAATGCGGTAATTACCACCGGAATGGGCAAGCCCGGTTCGACACCTTGGGTTTGCGCGTTGAACGCCTTGCAAAATTCCATGATGTTCAGGCCGCGCTGACCCAGTGCCGGACCAATCGGCGGCGAGGGGTTTGCCTTACCAGCTGGCACTTGCAGCTTGATAAAACCAATGATTTTCTTTGCCATGATGGCTCCTACGTTAATTGAGTGGTAGCGCCGGTTCGGATATTGCTAAAACGTACTAGGGCTCCTCTGTTTGCATCTTTGTGGATTTCACATTAGTTTCATGTGACGCTCCGCAGGGCGCTTATAGCAGACGGTTACACAGAAATCGTCTAGGCTTTCTCAACCTGTCCGAACTCCAACTCGACAGGAGTTGCCCGTCCAAAAATCGTAACCGATACACGCACACGTGATTTTTCGTAATTGACTTCCTCGACATTGCCGTTGAAATCAGTGAAAGGGCCATCCTTGATACGCACCAGTTCGCCCACTTCGTAGAGCACCTTGGGACGCGGCTTTTCGATGCCCTCCTGCATTTGCTGCATGATTTTGTCGACTTCATGCGGAGGAATCGGCGTGGGCTTGTTGGATTTTCCACCAATGAATCCGGTAACCTTATTGGTGTTTTTCACCAGATGCCAGGTCTCGTCGGTCATCTCCATTTCAACCAGCACATAGCCCGGAAAGAAACGGCGCTCTGTTACCGATTTCTGACCATTCTTGACCTCAATGACTTCTTCGGTGGGCACCAGAATTTGGCCAAATTTGTCTTCCATGCCGGCGCGCGCGATGCGCTCGGTAAGCGCACGCTGAACACTTTTTTCCATACCGGAATAGGCATGCACAACATACCAGCGCTTGCTGCCGCCAGAGTGAGTGACAGCCGAGGCGCTTGGCACGCTGTCTTGCATGTTCTCGCTCATTATTTTTTCCAGCCCAGGATCAAGTCGTACAACAACACTTCCAGCAATTTATCGGTACCCCAAAGGAAGATCGCCATAACCAATACAAATGCGAACACGATCCCGGTGATTTGCATTGCTTCTTTCCGGGTCGGCCAAACAACCTTTTTAGTTTCCTTGATGGCCTCTCTGGAAAAACTCAAGAAAGTTTGACCGGACAAAGAAGTCCACGCCAATGCAATCCCAACCAGAATTCCGGCAACCAGAGCACCGGCGCGCACAATCGTTGGCTGGCCGACCAGGAAATAAAATCCGGCAACACCGGCAATCACAGCACAAACCGCCAGGATGACCTTGACTTTGTCGCCTGACGTGCTGACGGTTTGTACGGGTTGGTTAGACATACTCTTTAACTTTCGGTGCCATGGTGTCTTACGTTGCAATCAGACGAATAAAAAATGCGATCTTTGCCTGGACCAAGCACAAAAATCACCTTCCTTTCCATCCCTTCAATTACTGTGCAGGACACCACCTGAATCGGTGGCAGGGGCGGAGGGCCTCGAACCCCCAACCTTCGGTTTTGGAGACCGACACTCTGCCAATTGAGCTACGCCCCTACATAAACGCTTTATCTTCGCCACGCTGTCCGCCGATAGAGGGACAACGCAACGAAGGGAACCTGCTTTACTCGATAATTTTGGCGACGACACCCGCACCGACGGTACGACCGCCTTCACGGATCGCAAAGCGCAGACCTTCTTCCATCGCAATCGGGTTGATCAGCATGACAGTGATCGACACG
>JAKFFO010000160.1:0-17875 GCA_036675035.1 Oxalobacteraceae bacterium | reverse complement strand
CCGTGACACCAAACTGCTTTTTCAGTTGATCGAGCAGCGACGGATCACAACAGTTCGCAAGCCCGAACCACATTACCTCCCCCGATCCCGGGTCCAGATGCACGGTAACCAATATCGGAATGCCGTTAAAGAAGCCTTCGCCCGCCGCCATCTGCTCTTGCGGCCTTGGCTCCAATTCCAGATCGGTAATGATCGTCGCCAGTTGCGCTTGGAATGAGGCCAATGACCCAAGCCGAATAAAGTGGTCTTCTTCCCACTTGTTGGGTGCACCTGCATCTTTGGACGCGCGGTAAAGCATTGGTTCTTTATGGCTCATGACTTTTACGCCGAGTTAACCAGCACGCAGCACGTGCCGCGAAGCGGCAAGCCGTCTCGTGCGTGTCTGAGTTGAACGTCGAGTTAAACACATTCATTGCATAACCTTCGCAAGCTCCTTATCGTCGTCTTTACTTCGCATGGCGTAGGGATGGTTCTTCCACAGTATTTTTGCATCCCGTAACACCTCATTGGCCTTGCTCGATACGACTTCACTTGACGAGCTCGTCGACTTCATTTTCGCGACCACCAATACCCGTGAGTAGTAACGTAGCTGTGCTATGTCTTCTGCTGCTTCATACCGTTTTTCAAGTAGCAATCTGGCTAATGCTCCGTCAAGTTCAGCTTCAATAGTGTCCTTAAGCGTCACGTCTAAAAAGTGAGCGGTGAGAGCACGCTCCGCGTTAGTGAGCGTATGCTCCGTGCTCCGAATGCCGAGCCAATAGCCGAGCGGTATGAAGCACAAGCTACTTACCAAGAGTAGGCTAACACCAAGCTTTTTTGACATGCTCTGCGATCCAATAGATGTTTAACTTCTGTTAGGGTGAAAAAAATTTCTGCCTATCCCGGTGCCCTGTCTGTTTATCCAGACTGTCAATATGCCTGAAAGCCACACCATCACTCGCTTTTTCGATTTCGGCCGAGTTAAGCGTCAAATAAAAAATCGTGAAAGGCAGACAGCCGCCTGCCGTGTCAGTTTACGGGCAAAGTATTGTTTTTAGCAACGAATTGCCTTGCGAGGGTGATTGCGAATGCTTGGCTTGAAGCGAAGGACCGGGCGGCAAGTCGTGATCGAATCCGGACTCAAGATTCGATTCAGTTCAGGCTAATCCGGAAACGGTTCTTGAAAACAGATCCGGTTTTGCACATACAGGCGCATGGCGGCGAACGCCGATCCGCGTCGATCCATACTCCGCCGATCGGCTACTCGTTCATCTGCTTGCGCAGCTGCCGTTCCGCTTCTTCTTTTTCGGCGAAATGAATCGCATTAATCACGGCGCCGACATCGACTGGCCGCAGGTCTTGCTTGACGCGGCCGGTGAGTGGCGTGTCGGGTGTGAGCAAGCCCGCCTGGTACAGGCCCCAGATTTCCTTGCCGTATTGCGATGCCGCCAGCTGCGGTGCAACGCTGCTGAAGAATGTGGCGAGATTGCCGACGTCGCGTTCCAGCATCGCGCCGGCATTGTTGTTGCCGGCCGCATCGACCGCTTGCGGCAGGTCGATGATCACCGGGCCTGCATCGTCGATCAGGATATTGTATTCGGACAGATCGCCATGGATTACGCCGGCGCACAGCATCAGCACCACCTGGCGCAACAGCTGCGCATGGTAGTCGAGCGCCAGCGCTTCGGTCAGTTCGACATCGTTCAGGCGCGGTGCTGCATTGCCGGCCGCGTCCGTCACCAGTTCCATCAACAGCACGCCTTCAAAACAGATATACGGTTTCGGTACGCGCACGCCGGCGGCGGCCAGCCGGTACAGTGCATCGACCTCGGCGTTCTGCCAGCTTTCTTCGGCCATCTTGCGTCCGTAGCGCGTGCCTTTTTCCATTGCGCGCGCCTGCCGGCTGTTTTTTACCCGCCGGCCTTCCTGATACGACACCGCCTGGTGAAAGCTGCGCTGGTTGGCTTCCTTGTAGACTTTCGCGCAACGCACTTCGTCGCCGCAGCGCACGACATAAACGGTCGCTTCCTTGCCGCTCATCAGTTGGCGCAGCACGACATCTATCATGCCTTCGTCGATCAGCGGCTGGAGTCTTTTTGGAGGTTTCATTGGCGATGCGTTCGGGTCATGGGAGGGTGGGGCGGTGAATGCGCGCGCCGGGCGTCAGCGCACAAATGTTGATTGCGACTGAAAAATGGGTGTCAAACCTGAATGGCCAAGTGGTTACGGAAGCGACTGGCGGATATGCCACCTTGTTGCATGATCGGGCTGCGTTGACGGGTCGGCGCAGTATACACGGCTGGCATGTTTGCGGGCTTGCATGCGCGTCATGCGACAGCAATTGCTTCCGCTTGTAACGTGTGATTGCGAAAGCCGCAATAGAAACTGGATTTGCAGACCGGCTTTGTTGGCGTTCCGGTATACAAATAGAAACAGAAAAGATTGTGATGATTGCGTGCCGAAGCGGGCCAAACGTCATGACATGCCTCGTTGGCGACGCGTCATTATTTCTTGTGCCGTTTGCGCTGCCACCACTGTCGCAGTTCCATCCATTTGTGCAGCAGCCAGAGCGTGAGTTCACCCATCGGCTTGCGCAGAAAAGGCACGTCTTGCGCAATCAACAGCAGGCCGAGCGGAATGAATTCAAAGCCGACAATTGGAAGGAAGCCAAAGAAGCCGCTGACGATCAGCACCAGGCCGATCGGTATGCGAACCCAGCGTGACGAAGGATTGCGCAACCAGCGAATGACGCGCGCGACCCGCTCGGGCATTTCATGTTCGAGCGCATCGTAGGCTTCGTCCAGCTTCCTGCGTCCTTCGTCGTACATTTCCGTCTCCGGGCCGCAGGACAGCTTTGTGTTACGGTCACATGTCGAAGATTGAGTAAATATCTGATGCGTGTGATCCCCGGAGCAAATGAAGCGACGGCAACTGCAAGCGCCGTCGCCTTCCAGATCCCGGCGATTTGCTACTTGTCTTTTTTATCCTCTTTCATCATCTGCCCTGGCGGCGTGCGCTCTCCGCTAGCCGGCGAATTATGGTCCCGCGCGTAACCGGAGGCGCCCGGTGCGGGTTTGGCGGTGCTGCCTGATCCGTCGGAGGCGCTGGTTCCGCTTGGGCCGCTGGCCGTCGCGCTGGCGCCGGTGCCTGATGCGCTGCTCGCAGTGCCGCTATCGGCATCCTGGGTGGTAGCCGACGAGCCTCCGGTACCGACTGTCGATGCCGACACGCCGCTGCCCGCCGTGGCGCTGCCGCCAGTACCGGCGGTGCTGCTGCTGGCGCCGGCGCTGGAACCGCTGGTGTCGCCGGAAGTGCCGGTCGTGGTGGTGCTTTCCGCCTTGCGTACGCCGGTGCCGCCGTCCGCGTGCCGACCCGCCGCGAAGCCGCTGCTTTCGGTCGTGCTGTCAGCGCCGGTGTTTGCTGCCTGGGCCGCCATGGTGGTTCCGAACGCAAATGTGCCTGCGATCAGGCTGGCAGTTAATCCTTTAGTGAATTCTTTAGTCAATCCTTTAGTCATCTTGATTTTCCTTTTGATGTTTTTGCAGTTTGTTTCCGGCGCCGTCGTTGCCGGTACTGGCGGCAGCAGCGCAATCGCTGCTGCCGCCATCGGCACTTGCACTCGCGCTAGTTGAACGGCGTGCGGACCTGGTCGATGAGGCGGAGGTTCCGCCGCCGGATTGCACGGAAACCGAAGAGCCATCCGGCAGCGTGGTCGATCCGGACAATCCGCCGGGACCGGTCGTTACCGTGCTGGATGGACTGCAACCCACACCCCGGCAATTCCGGCTCGTGCTGGCGCCACGGCTTTTTCCGGTAGCTTCTGTGCCTGCAGTGCCGGCGCTTGCTGCGGTTGCCGCCGTTGTGCACCGATCCGGCGATGGATGTAAGGTATCCGCTCCGAGACTCGGCGTGGCGAGGATTGCAAACGCTACCGCGCCGCTCCATGCAAGGAGGCGGGCAGTAGTGAAAGCGTGCAAATGCTTCATGAGCTTACGCCTATGAATCAGCCCTCCCTTGCAAGACGGGAGGGCCATTGGCCTCGGTTAGCAGCGGCCCTGCTTTTCCAGACCCGGCGGGCAATCATCGCTCTTGCCCCGCGTGTCCTTATCGCGCTGCTTCTTTGCTTTTTTGGATTGCTTGTCATCGGTGCTGTCAGAGTTCGCGGTGCTTCCAGCCGCACCTGCGCTCGATCCGCTCGTGCCGGTGCCGGCAGTACTGCCGCCGGTACCCAGCGTGCTCGACGATCCGGTGTCGGCTGACCCCGATGCGCTGCCGCCGGTACCCAAGGTAGAACCGGTCGAACCGCTACCGGCGGTGCTGCCACCGGTGCCCAGCGTGCTGGATGATCCCGAGCCGGAATCGCTTGAACCTGACGTACTGCCGCCTGTTCCCAATGTCGAACCGGTTGTACCGCTGCCAGCCGTGCTGCCACCGGTACCCAGCGTGCTGGATGAGCCGGAGCCGGAATCGCTCGAACCCGACGTACTGCCGCCGGTGCCCAAGGTAGAGCCGGTCGAACCGCTACCGGCGGTGCTGCCACCGGTGCCCAGCGTGCTGGATGATCCTGAGCCCGAATCGCTGGAGCCGGAAGTACTGCCGCCTGTTCCCAATGTCGAACCGGTTGAACCGCTGCCGGCGGTGCTGCCACCGGTACCTAATGTGCTAGACGATCCGGAACCTGCGTCAGCGGAACCAGAGGCGCTGCCGCCGGTACCCAATGTTGAACTGGTGGTGCCGCTACCCGCGGTGCTGCCGCCGGTGCCGAGCGTGGTACTCGACTGTGCATAGGCAATGATGGGGCTTCCCGCGATCAGCGCAGCGGCAAGGATTGAAAGTCGGACATTTTTTAATCGCATTCGAATCTCCTTATATACTCGGATGACATCACCGACGTGAAGGCCATGCGGCTTCTTGCAGGTGATGCAAATTGTCGTAACGGTCACGTTCACGTGATGTAGCGAATTGACAAGTACGAAAGCGGTGGGGTTCCGAGCGGCCTTGTAACAAAATGTCAGTAGCAGCGGGCGATGCTGCGTATGAGCAATGCGAATTTCCAGGCTGCATTGATGGTCTGGAACCAATGCGCCGGAATCGCGCACCATCAGATCAAGTTGCAGTGCGCTGCATGTGCGGCGTCAAATTTATATCAGGAATTTTCGATCCCGAGCTGATGTCGGGATTCGCTTTTCATACTGGAACTACGCGTCCGGGTTGTTGTTTCATTCTGTTGCATTGATAGCCGCGATCGGCTCGTCCTCCAGCATTTTCTTTAACGACGCGATGCCGGTTTCGGCTCTTTTTCCGAGCAGGCGCTTCGCCAATGGCAACAATGTATGCCGGACGACCGGATTGTTATTGCGGCTGAACATGCGCCAGGAAAGCTTGCACGAACCGGGTTCCACTTCGCTTAGCGAGATTTCCATTCGCGGCATCAGTGGAGGAAATTTTCCTTCGGTCGCGAAGAAACGGTTGGCCTGAACCTCGCGCACCACCAGCCTGATTTTCCGCGTTCCGCGAAACGGTACCGATACGGTTTCCAGGTATTTCTTTCCTTCGCAACCATGGTCAAGCCCATCGCAGGATTGAATCATGAGCACACCCGGAAACCATTCGCCGAATTGCTCCATGTTGATTACATATGCGAACACGGCGGATGCGGGTTTTCTGATGGTGATCGCTTTTTCAGTCAGCAAATGCATTTGTATTTTCTCCTTCGATCGAATCGGACGGGGCGTTGCATCGAGCCTCGGCAAGCTTCGGTCCCCGCCGGCCGGATGACGATTGCATTGCAATCACGTTTCGATTGCGGTGGCGGGCGAACCGATCAAACCGGCACCATGCGTTCGACGCCAGTACGCTGCGCTGGCGCGGATGCTGTCGCCTATCGGCGCGCGCTTCAATCCTTGCACCCGCATGAAGGCGTCGGTGCCGCTGGTATCGAAGCGCGTGACCTGCAAAAAGTGCAGCGATTCCGCGGATGTATTCATCAGCTTCTGCATGCCCGGAATTTTCAGCATGCCGCTCAACAACGCGAGCGGGATATGCCGTGTCGGCGGTTTGCGGCCCAAAGGCCCGGCAAGCTCGGCCAGCAGTCCGGCCAGGTTCGGCGTCGCGGCGTCAAGCGCCAGCAGGCGTTCCGGCGCACGCGGCGCAACGACCGCAGCGGCAATCAGCGACGCCAGTCCATCGACGCCGATCAACGGCAGCCAGTGCGCCGGCGTGCCGGGCACCATCGCGAGCCGGCCGCGAGCGAGATTCTCGATCAGTTGGAACAGAGGCTGGGCGGGATCCAGTTCACCGGAAACGCTATGGCCGGCCACCGTCGCGGGCTGCACCTCGACCAGTTGCATGTCGTGCCGCCTGGCGAATGCCCGTACCCGCAACGCGCCTTCCAGTTTGCTCGCCTCATAGGCGCCGGCTTGCGCATATACGCGGTTCCAGTCGGTGCGGTCCGGATCGGCCGGCACGATCCCGAGCCGATGCAAATGCGCCGAGTTCTCCAGCATGAATCCGCTGATCATCACCAGCCGCGCATTGGTGCGCCGTGCCAGCGCCGCAACTGCCAGCGCACCATCGACATTGGTACGGCGCGCTGCTTGCGGATCGAGACCCCAGGCAAAGCTGGCGCCGAGATGAACCACTGCACCGATGCCGGGCAAGCCGGCCGGCAGACCGAGTTCGGGCAGGTCGAGATCGCCGGCCACGCCGGTCAGCAGCTTTCCATCGCCGCCCAGATTGCCGATCCGCGTGCGTAGCGCCTGCAGCCGATCGGGCCGGCGCATCAGTGCCAGCACCGGTTTTCCGCGGGATGTCAGTTCCGCCACCAGGTAGCGGCCGATAAAACCGGTCGCGCCTGTCATCAAAGTCATCGTCATTGTGCCCTCGCCCTTTACCGGAGTGGATAAAAAGCCATGCTAAAGTGTAGAGGGCACTCTACAGTCAAGAGGTATTTCAATGCGTATTGCAGAACTGGAAAACCGGACCGGGATCGGACGTCATTCGCTGCGCTATTACGAACGCGAAGGATTGCTGGCCGGTGTGCGCCGCGGCCAGAACAATTACCGCGACTATCCCGAGTCGGCGGTCCGGGACACCACGCTGCTGCGGCAGCTGCAGTCGCTCGGCTTTTCGCTGCACGAGATACGCGAAGTGCTGGATGCGATGCGCGCCGGCAGCATCAACTGCGCGCACGGCGCGCGCCTGATGGCTGAGAAACGCGCCAAGGTCGAAGCGCAAATTGCGGATTTGCGGAAAGTGAGCAAGATATTGACGCGCGAGCAGCGGCGGCTGGAAGAAAGCGCCGCGCGGCTGGGCAAGAACGTGTAGACAATCTGCTCAGCAATCAACTCGGCAATCAGCTCAATCAGATCGATTCAATCTGTAATCGGTGCTGAAATAAAGAACGATCAACCAACGTTTTCCACACGGCCCCGGCAAGCAATTTGTCGTGACAAACGGGTAACTTCATCGAAGAAATCAACGACTTTGATGCTCGATGTTGCCGAACTCATTACAACTATTATCGGACTCATCACAGCTCGCAAAATCGTCGGAAAAATCGATGACGCGAGGCGCCGGCACGGTGTACCATTCGCGTTTTTGCCGACGGAAATTTTCATGAGCAACGAACTTGTCTTCGCCATTCTTTTGGCAGTCGCTATCGGCGGCGCGGCCATTTACTGGATCGCCTATCAATTCGGCCGCTTGCATGGCTATCATCTGGGGCTGGAGCATGGCGCCAAGAGCACTTCGCAAGTGCAGCACCTCAAAGGCATGACCGATGGCTACGTGATGTCGCTCCAGCACACACCGGAGCAGCGCAACGAATACATGAACAACGTGCTGGTCAGAGTCGGCGCGATTACGCCTGCCGATGTCGAAGCCGACCGGCAGCGGCGCTTGCAGTTGCAACAACTGGCATGAACGTCGATTGCGCGTTGCCCGAAATCTTTAATGCGGCACGAATAAGTTGGAGCCGCATCTCTCACCGCCGACCCTCTACCAGAGGGAGAGGGTGAGAAATGAGCACGATGAAATAGAGGCTTCATCGTATCGGAGCAATATGATGAAAATTTGTTATCTCGACTATGACGCCGTACTGCACGACGGCAATGTACTGCGCAACCGCACGCGAGGGATGACGATCAGGACGCCCGGTCGCACCTTCTTTGAATGGATGCCGGTTCTCGATGAACTGCTTGCACCTTATCCGGATCTGAAAATCGTCCTGTCGACTACGTGGGTGCGCGAACTGGGGTTCAACGAAGCCAAGCATGAGCTTTCTCCATCGCTGCAGGATCGCGTGATCGGTTCGACTTTTTTGCATCCGAAAATCATCAAGGTCGAGTTCGACACCATGTCGCGCGGCATGCAGATCGTCGGCGATGTCCAGCGGCGCAAGCCGTCCGACTGGTTTGCGCTCGATGATGACGCATTCGGCTGGCCGGTCAAATATGCGCAGCATCTGATTCAGACCAGCCCGCAATCGGGTCTGAGCGATCCGGCGGTGCAGCAGCGCGTACGACAGCGGCTGGTCGATATGTACGGTTCATCCGGCAACTAAAAATATCCACAACGGCGTACCGGCAAATCGTGAAGCAACCGGCCGGCGCATTTTATTTAGGGCGCGGCGGTGTCAGGTCCGCATCGGGACGTGACAGTCTTCCTTGGCGCAATTCACCGACCGCGTTTGCGACCGCACGGGCGGCATTGCGCACCTCTTGCTGGATCGACAGATCGCGATCCAGCACGTCATGGCTTTGTGCATACGATTCGTAGTAGCCGATGTAACGGTCGATTCGCGATTGCGTGCCCGAATCGACCAGGCCCATCCAGTCCAGCCAGTCGGATAATGCGCGGCGCGTGCCTTCAATACCGGCGACGTCGCCATGCACCACCAGGCCGTAAGCGCGGCCGGCGAGATGCTTCGGATACGACCAGCCCTGCAGCTCGACTTCCTTTGCCTTCTCGGCATTCTTGCCCGATGTCGTGGTCGGATCGGGGTTGCCGCCATCCGCGCATACCAGCCGGTCGATCATCAGCTTGAGCGCGCTCGGCGCTTGATACCAGTACACCGGGGTCAGGATGATGATGCCGTGCGCGGCGACCCATTTCTCGTAGATTTCACCCATCCAGTCATTGGTCTGGCGCAGCGCATGGTTCGGATAGCAGCTGCACGGCCAGTGGCACAGCGGCATTGCGGTGGACACGCAACCCTTGCACGGATGTATATGCCAGTCGTAGTCTGAAATCAGCCGGCTCAGATCCAGGACATCGACATCGATGCCGTCAACGGCGAGAACTTCATGTGCGATCTGCGTCAGCCTGAATGTCTTGGATATTTCGCCGGGGCAGGTGCCATCGTTGCGGTCGGCTCCGCAGATCAGCAAGATACGCGACCGGGTCGCCGGATTTTTCTGCACGGCTTCCGCCGCCAGCAGACGGTCGCGGGTTTGCTTCCACTCCACCGACAGCTCGTAATCCGGGTCGGCAAATCCGTCGCCGGCTTTTTCGGTGCGTGCAAGCTTATGCTCGTGAATGTAATTGTCCCATGCGACTTCTTCCACGGTTGCAAGCGCGTTCTGGATAGCATCAAACGAAGGGTGTCCGAATGATTCGCGGAATCGCTGGTGAAACGCTTCGCGGCTGAGCATCTCGCCGAATTGCCCCCTGCGCGGCTTGGTCATCGCTTCACCCCTCGGAAAAATATTTGTGGTCCATCGCAGATCGAATGAAGGACCTGGGTCTGTCGGTATCCGTTGCTACCGCAGGGCCAATCGCACTGCTGATGGGCGCGGATTTCGACGCAGCATCAATGCGACATCAATGCGTCCGGTTCTGCACCCGGCCATGCTCGCCCAGCGCATCGGTATTGCCAGTCAGCATACCCTTGGCCAAACCATACAGCCGTTTCACCGCGCTGCCCGGCGCATCCCAATAATCCGCTTCGACCACGGTTACCTTCAGCAACACCAGTTCCGGATCATCGAGGCCGTCGGGAAACCATGGCTTGAGCCACGGCGTCCATAGCTGCTGCATTTTTTGCCGGTCGCGTATTACCTCCGCCGTGCCTGCGACCGACAGATAATCCTGCTTGTCCGAGCGCGCGTAGGCGAGATTGACGTGCGCGTCCTCGCGTACGTCCCCGACCTTGAAAGAATGCGCGCCGGTAAAAAACCACAGGCATCCGTCGCTGTCCATTTGCAAGGTACTCATCGGCCGGCTGCGCAAGACGCCGTCCCGGTCATGGGTGGTGAGCATCGCAAATTTGATTTCTTCGACCAGCTGCGCAACTTTTTCCATGCTCTGGTCATTCTGTTTCTTTATATCCATCGCATTCTCCGTTTCAAGTGATTTGTCGCCTGTATAACAGCCCATAACAAGCGACGCATAAAAGATGGAAAAGTTCGAGCGCAGCGAAAATACCGGCGGCAACTGAAGCCGCACCGGCGCAGCGAAAATTTTTCATGTCATCGATGCGATGCGATGAATTCTGTGTTCAACCCGAATCGGGCTTTTGAGTTATCTTGTCATGCCGCACGAAATCGATTCGCGGCGTGCGCCGGGCATTGCAAAAATCACCATTCAAATCCGGCGTACGCAAAGCATGCAGATGGATAGTCGACATTAGATAAAAATGGAAAAATCAGAAGTGATCGAAAAAAGCCCTCCGAACTGGTATGCGGGATGGAATATCGTCGCAGCGGCAAGTCTGCTGACCCTGCTCACGGTTGGCATGCGTATGGGCATCGGTCCGTTTTTCCTGCCGATGGCCGAAGACCTCGGATTCAGCCGCAGCCTGCTCGCCGGCATCGTCGCAATAGGCATGCTGTGCTACGGCCTCGGCATGCCGCTGGCCGGACACCTGGTGAGCCGCTTCGGCACTCGATTCGTGCTGCTGGTTGGTACCGCCATTGTCGTTTTATCCACGATCTGGACCGTCACCGCGCGCAGTCCCGTCACCTTTCTGCTTTCCTTCGGCGTGCTGATGTCGATCGGCCTTGCATTCACCAGCCCGGTCGCGCTCACGCCGGTGATCAGCCGCTGGTTTACGCGCCGCCGCGGGATGGCTCTTTTCTTCCTGTCGACCGGCTCCATGGCCGGCATTGCGGTGATGACGCCGGCGCTGACTTTCGCCATCGAATCGGTCGGCTGGCAATCGACTCTTGTCGGGTTCGCCGCGGTCTTCACCATTTTCACGATTCCGGTCGCGCTGTTCGTGATTCGCGACATCGCACCGCCGAACACCGATTTGCTTGCCGGGCAGATCGCTGCAGGAGCCACCGCGTCGACCGCGATGCCCGGAAGCGGCACCTTCGGCGACGCAGTTCGTACTGCCCCGTTCTGGAAAATTGTGTTCGGACTGTTCGCGTGCGGGTTCAGCATGAATCTGCTGGGCACCCACGGCATGCCAATGCTGATGGATCACGGCTTCGATGCGATGACAAGCTCCTATGGTATCGGCCTGATCGGACTGGTCGCGATCTTCGGCACGCTGGTGCTCGGGCGCCTGTCGGATACGCTGCCGCGCCGGAACATCCTCGCGGCCATCTACTTCATACGCGGACTCGGCTTCTTTGCGTTGCTGGTGGTGGGCACGCATTGGGAACTGTATGCGGCGGCTTCGATCGGCGGCCTGGTCTGGGCCGGCAGTATCGCGCTGTCGTCGGCCATGCTGGCTGACGTTTATGGCGTGCGCCTGGTCGGCATATTGTATGGCTGGGCTTACCTCGGCCATCAGGTGGGCGCGATGATCAGTTCATGGCTCGGCGGATGGGGTTATGAGACTTTCGGCACCCACTGGGTCGCCTTCGGCGCGGCCGGGGCTCTTTTGCTGATCGCCGCCGTGGTCGCGCTGCGCCTGCCGCTGAAGGGAATTACATTGATGGCGCCGGCGCTCGCCGCGCATCGCTGATTCATGCGACCGCCGATGCGTTGAGCGCCGGTCCGTTTTATGTTCGGCGGCTTGCAAAGTATCATTTTCGCAAACGGCGTTATGTTTAAATTAACTATTGCCTCAAAGCACTATGCCGCATTGTAGACTTCCATATCGGCCAACAATCAACGGTTAAGTATCTTGTCCAATCAGGCATTCGAGCAACGCGCGATCATGTATGCCATGCTCGGCGCGATCAATGAAGCGGTTTTGCATGCGACCACGCCGCAAGAGCTCTATCAGAGAGTTTGCGATGCGGCGATGATAGGCGACAGGTTCCTGGCGGTCGCAGTCGGGCTCCCGGATTCCACTACCGCGCGGATCGAATTTGCCGCAGTCGCGGGAAAGGGCGCCTATCGGAT
Source organism: Oxalobacteraceae bacterium (assembly GCA_036675035.1). GTDB lineage: Bacteria > Pseudomonadota > Gammaproteobacteria > Burkholderiales > Burkholderiaceae_D > MESE01. Next base: position 5,599 of record JAKFFO010000160.1, on the reverse strand, counting down.
GCGCAACGCCGGCATATCGGTCAACGCAGAATCCCGCGAAGGCCAGGGCCTGGTCGGCACCGCTTTTCGTACTCTGACCTCCTGTATCAGCAATGACTTCCTGGCCGACCAACGGACCCGGCATTGGCACAAGATTGCGGAGAGTTCGGGCATAGTCGCAGCGGCTGCAATACCTCTGATACATGCCGGCCATGCGATCGGCGTACTGCTTCTGTATTCCGCTCATAAAAATAGCTTCGACGCTGAAACGATGCAACTGCTTGAGCGCATGGCCGGCAACATCTCGTTCGGCTTGAACAATTTCGAACGCGAAGCCGAACGCGAACGCGCCGAAGCGGCGCTGCGTGCCAGTGAAGAACGCTACCGTACCGTGCTCGAAGGCATCGAGGATCTGTATTACGAGAACGACCTGGCGGGAAATCTGATTTGTCACAATTCCGCGATGTCCCGAATGTTCGGCTATTCCGATGCCGAACTTGAAAACCTCAGTTATCGAAACTATATTGCGCCTGAAGACTTGAACAAGGTATTCGCGACGTTCAACAAAGTCTACCGGACGGGGGCGCCGACGCTGAGCGAAGACTGGAACGCGCTCTGCAAGGACGGCAGCCGCATACGCGTGGAAGGCTCAGTGCATTTGATCCGGAATTCCACCGGAGAGCCGACTGGCTTTCGCGGCATCATGCGGGACGTGACCGCACGTCGCAAAATGGAGCAGTCGCTGCGCCACAGCGAGGAAAAATACCGCGGCATACTTGAAAGTATCGACGACGCGTATTACGAAGTCGATCTGCGCGGAAAGCAGCGAATGCATAACCCTGCGTTCTATCGGATGGTCGGCTATAGCGCGGAAGAAATCGAGCGAATGCATTACCTGGAGTATCAGACCCCCGAGATGGCCAAAGTGGTTTCGGACGCGTTCAAAGAAGTTTTTGCTACCGGTGTCTCCAAACACAGCACCTACTGGGAGCATATCCACAAGGACGGCACGGTCGTGCAGGTTGAAGGCTCGATCCAGTTGGCCCGCGATGCGGACGGCCAGCCAAACGGATTTCGTGGAATCATGCGCGACATCACCAAGCGCCGCCGTGAAGAAAGGCTGCTGCAGCTGGAACACAAAATCACGCTTGGCCTTTCCGAGGCGCCCAGCATACGGCGCGCCGCGGAGATGATTCTTCGCCACATCTGCGAATCCGAAAAATGGGACTTCGGCGGGTATTGGGTCGAGGGCGAGGAACCGGACACGTTGCGTCTCGATCTCGGCTGGGCAAACGCCGGTGCCCCTGCACCTGCGCTTGCGTTTTACGAAGAAATGGTCGGCAAGCTCACGGTCGGCAACGGCAGTTACATGAAGGATACGTGGGATTCGCGCGAGCCTGCGTGGATTGCCGACGTAAGGGTTGACGACAAATTCAAGTCTAGAGGCGAATCGTATTTTCTGGCCCACGCAGAACAGCCGGCGGCTTTTTCCGTTCCGGTTGTATCCGAGGGAAAGGTGGTATCTCTGCTCGCATTTACCAATTCAAGCATTCGAGAGCCCGACGAGCGGTTGTTGCAGGCAGTTCGGGTGATTGGCAGCCAGTTCGGACAGTACCTGCAACGCAAGAAAGCCGAGCGGATCGTGCGCGAAAGCGAAGAACGCTTCCGCGCGCTGACCAATCTTTCATCGGACTGGTATTGGGAACAGGATGCGGAATTCCGCTTCACGCGTATGGAAAGCCGCCATGAGAACAAGGTAGAGATCGAGGAATTGTTGCAGGGAAGGCGTGCATGGGACGCCGGATTTGAGATTCAACATGAAGGTGGCTGGGATGCCTACCGTGACCTGCTCGCGTCGCATGAATCATATCGCGACGTGATCATGTACCGGATACTGGACGACGGTCGCCCATACTACATCAGTGTCAGCGGCGAGCCGATCTTCAACAAGGCCGGTCGGCTGGTCGGCTATCGCGGCGTGGCGCGCGAAATCACCGACCAGAAAATCGCCGAAGAGCGCATCCAGTACCTGGCGACGCATGATGGCTTGACCGGACTGCCCAATCGGGTCCTGTTCAGCCACCTGCTTAACGGCGCCCTCACCACCGCGCAAAGATATCAGCGCAGCTTTGCAGTGCTGTTCATCGACCTCGACCGCTTCAAGTTCATCAACGATACGCTCGGCCATGAAGCCGGCGATATGTTACTGAAAGAGATCACCGCGAGATTCAAGGGCGTGTTGCGTGCCAGCGATGTGATCGCGCGCCTGGGCGGCGACGAGTTCGTGGTACTGGTGCAGGAAATGAACGATCGGATCCCGGCTGAAGCGGTTGCACGCAAACTGCTCGATGCGACCATTCAGCCGGTCACCTTGTTCGGACAGGAATGCCGGGTGACCGCCAGCATCGGCATCGCCATGTATCCGGCCGATGGCAAGGACGAAAAATCGCTGATGAAGAATGCCGATATCGCAATGTATTTCGCGAAGGAAGAAGGCAAGAACAATTCGCAGTTCTATTCGCCGGAGATCAAGACGCAATCGCTCGAACGCCTGGCGCTGGAAGCCCACCTGCGGCACGCGATGGAGCGAAACGAGTTCATGTTGCACTATCAGGCAAAGCTTGATCTCAAGACCAGAGAGATCAATGGCGTGGAAGCGCTGCTGCGCTGGAATAATCTCGAACTCGGATCGGTATCGCCGATCCAGTTCATCCCGGTGGCGGAAGAAACCGGGATGATCGTGTCGATCGGCAAATGGGTGCTCCAGACAGCCTGCGCACAGAATGTCGCGTGGCAGCGGCAAGGATTGCCCACGATCTCAATGGCGGTCAATCTGTCGGTAAGGCAGTTCGCCGACCCGAACCTGCTCAAGGACATCGCCGAGGTATTACAGCAGACCGGAATGGACCCGCATCTTCTGGAACTGGAGATTACCGAAGGCATGGTGGTCCACAATCCGGCACACGCAATCAAGCTGCTGACTGCCATCAAGAAAATGGGCATACGACTGGCGATCGACGATTTCGGCACCGGGTATTCATCGCTTGGGCAGCTCAAGCACTTTCCGATCGACACGCTGAAGGTGGACCGTTCGTTCATTCGCGATATCGCAACCAACAACGGGGACAAGGCAATTACCGAAGCCATTATCGCGATGGGCAAGACCTTGAGCCTGCGGGTGGTGGCCGAAGGCGTGGAGACGCTGGAACAGGAAAACATCCTGCGCGACAACGCCTGCGATGAAGTGCAGGGCTACTATTTCAGCCGGCCGATCGCAGCGGACGAGTTTGCGACGTTCTTTAGCAATCATGTCGGCGGCCTGCCGTCGATCCGGGATTGAGCGGGGAAATCTGTAAAAGTTGCGGAGTGACTTGGCAGGATGTGTCGGATTGCGAACTTCGAAGTTTGACATGCTGCTGTGAATTCATCTTCCGGGGTAACCGTCCGCAAAGCAGCGAAAGCCGAAGTTAGCCGGCCCCGTTCATTCGCTCCATAGCGGTCAGTGGCGATGACGCTCCATAGCAGACCTTCACCCCCCCCCTTATGGCATTCCTCAGTACGTGCCGTGGCACATCAACCGATATGATCAACCGGCGAAATAATGCCCCTGCCTCCCTTGTTCAGCACATGCAGATAAATCATCGTGGTCGACACATCGGCATGACCCAGTAACTCCTGCACGGTACGTATGTCATAGCCGGCTTCGAGCAGATGGGTGGCAAAGCAATGCCGCAGCGTGTGCGTCGACGCCTGTTTGGTCAGCTTGGCCGCCAGTACGGCTCGTTTAACCGCTCGCTGAATGGTTTGCGGATAAAGGTGGTGTCGACGAACAATGCCAGTACGCGGATCTGTCGATTCGTGATCGGACGGAAATACCCAGAACCAACCGAGCTGGGTTGCCGCGTTCGGATACTTGCGTTCGAGCGCATACGGCAACATGACTCCCGGCCGGTTTTGAGCACGGTCCTGCTCAAACATGGCGCGCGCTACCCCAAACTGTTCCCGCAACGCTTGAACAAGCGACAGTGGCAGGATCGTGATGCGATCCTTACCCCCTTTGCCTTCGCGTACCAGCACTTCCCGGCGCTGCAGGTCCACGTCTTTGATGCGCAATTGCATACATTCGAACAAACGCATGCCAGTGCCATAGAGCATGCGTGCCACCAGCTGGTAGACGCCGCTCATTTGGTTCAGGACAAGTTTTACTTCGATCTGCGTCAAGACCACTGGCCGCTTTGGCGGTCGCTGGGGACGGTTGACTCCCTCGATCCAGGGCAAGTCGATGCCGAGGACTTCCTTGTACAAAAACAACAGCGCACATAATGCCTGGCTGTAGGTCGAGCCAGCGATTTGTCGGTCGTTATTGAGATACGAGAGGAAGGTGCGGATCTCGTTGGGCCCCATATCTTTGGGAGGGCGCAGCCCATGAAAGCGAATGTACCATCTTGCCCAATAGACATAGGTGCGTTCGGTGCTCGGGCTGTAATGTTTATCCCGAATGCACCGTCGCAATTGATCGAGCAATCGCGGTTGTCTTTCTGGTATTGTCTCGAGCATGCCTTGTTTCACGTTTATTTAATGCTGTATAAATACACAGCTATCGTGCCAAGGTCAGGCGCCATGCGGTTTGCGTGCGATCAAAAGAATATGCATAACGGCTCGCCGCCTTGCATAACGGCGCAAGCCGTCCTGTTAAATGAACAGTTATAGCTAATATGCGTCGTGCCTTGAAAACATTAGGAATTGCCATGCTGATCGCAATCGGGTTCGCTGCCGGTGCTATTACCGCTGGTGTGCGCCATTGGTTTCAGCCGATTGCCCATGTTGTGATTAAGAATGATAGTGGCCAGGATCTTTCCGCTTTAAAGCTGACCCATAGTTCTGGAAGGGTTACGAGTAACATTGTTCTCCCGGTCCTAAAAAAGGGGCAAAGTACTGAAGTCCGTTTCTACGTGGCTGGCGGCGAGGGAGGCTATGAGGTTGAGGCCAACTTTGCTGATGGCCGCGTACTTATAGGTGGAGAGGACTACATTGAATCTGGTTATTCGATTACTGCGGTGGTGGGTGATTCCGCAATCAAAAGTAAGTCGGTGCTTTATGGTTTTTAATCGTGGTAGCTATAACTTGTTGTTCAACCCAGACAAGCACCAAAGAGAAGGCCGCTTCGCGGCTCATGGCGCGTGCTGGTTAACGCGGCGTTGGGCTTCACCATTCGATTGAGGAGTGAACAGGGTATGTCTACTCGATTCACCGCACTGCTTTGTTCTCTAGCATTCATCCTGACTGGATGCACCACAATGGCCCCATGGAATGTTTTGACTTTCCAAGGCGTCAGTGGGCCCATACCGGGTGCGCTGAATGTCGGGGATCTAAGGCCACCGGTTTTGAGACGCTGCATCCAGGCCTATAACGCATTTCCTAAGTGTGACTACGGTTTCACCGACTCAAATCAAAAAATAGTAGATATTCACAACGACCTTATGGAATCTTTGGATGCGGAGGTGTCCGAAATTTTGTGTGTGAAAGGTCGGGGTTAAAAATCAGCTCAGTGCATTGGTGAATCGCTCGCCGAATAAAATGGCAAATTGATTAGCCGCCTGTTTCCACGTGATGGGTGGCA
>JAKFFO010000057.1:0-3087 GCA_036675035.1 Oxalobacteraceae bacterium | reverse complement strand
ACCTGCATCCATCACGTAGACCTTGTTACCTTTGCGCGCATACCCCGAGACATTACATGTATGGACATTGGCATCAGCATGGACATCGGCATCTTCGCATTGATCGTAGCCGCCGCCCACGATAAGCAGCGGTGATTCGCCCGAACCATATCCCGATGCCAGCAGTGTCTTGGGCGACGACCAAGTCTGGCCGATATCGCTGAAGCCGTCGGTGCAACCCTCATCGTCAGTCAGATTGGGGCAGCCTTTCTTCCATTTCAGCGTGATATCCGCCGGGTCGGTCACATTCACATCGAATGCATACAGTGCGCGGCCGCCACGTCGCATCGTTGCATAAATCCATGCATCGTTGCCGCTCCTGTAAGCGCTGATCGGACCGTCGATCGCGTACGGCTTGGGAAGCGGTGTATGCGAGGTGATATTGTGATTGGGGAAATCGATCTTGATGTTGTTGTCCCGAATGCGTTCGATATTTTTGTAGAACTCTGGAGGAACGAAAGACCACATTTCACCGCCGGCCGGGACGCCGCCGATACTGATGTCGCGATTGCCGTTGATTGCACGGAAAACACCGTCGTTTGAGCCATAAAAAACTACCACCTTCGGTGCCGCTTCGGAGCCGAAGTTGATTGCGACTGGCCGTGAATGGACCACGTCGCCATGCGCGGAAGGCCGCATCACAGTAGAGTTGGTTGGAGTGGAGTCGGTTGGAGTAGGTGTTACACCGTCCATCGTGTGCTCGTTGTTAACGTCTTTCCCGAGCGCCCAGTTGATGAGCGCATCCCGCTCGGTCGCGTCTGCCGCCCCCAGATTTTCTGTCGATACGTTCGTATTATTAAAATCGGTCAACGTGGTGCATGATGCAAAAACCGGTGAGCAGGTCTGGATTGGGCGCGAGTCCATGTCGCGGAGCATGAAAGCCTGAGCGCCCTTGTCCACAATATTGCCGTCGGGGTAGTTGGAAATATCGGAATCATCAACGGCGAGGCATCCTCCCAGTGGCCTGAAATTCCAGTAACTGTCTGTTGCATCGGGCGTCCAGAAACTGCGTGCACATTCGGTAACGAAGCCGGTATTGCTGTTGATCGCACTGTTACTGTCTGCGTCCTGCAGTTTCAGTACGTTGTTGATATAGCCTAGCTTGTACTGTTTCAGATTGCCGTCCCAGCGCGGATTGGCCGCCACGTCCGGCCGAAACATACCGACGTATACCTGATTGCGGTAGGTCCCTTGCGTATTAACACTCACCGGCAAGCTGACTGCCGCAAATACGCTGTTGACTGACTGGATTTCAGAGAAAATATCTTCCATTGCCTTGAGGATCGTGGCCCCTAAAGCCGTGGAACTGACGGAAAAATACTTTCCATCGCTTACGGTCGCCATGCTCGCCAACAGCGTAGACCAGCCTGGCCCTTGGCCGGTGGTGACCTTGTCGACATCGATCGTATAGGTGACGATGCCAAGACTGCTTTTTCGCATAAAACGCGCCCACTCATCGCCCACATTGTCTTGCGAACCGCTGTTGGTTAAGGAAATGGCCGCTACGGCCGCATCGCCTGCTGCGCCGCCGCCGGCGTCTGCATGGAGTAACTCGGTGGCTTTCTTGGTATCGTTTTTGCTGTCCTGGGCCGCGCCGTTGCTGATATAGATGATGAAGTTTTTTGCGCAGCTGCCATCCGGAAGGGCTGGTGTATAGACAGTGGCTGACTTGGACTGCATCGCATTGGTAGGTGACTCGGCGGTGCCTAACGCATAAATCGCCCTCGAGGCAGCAGTGCCAAAGGTGTTTCCATAGTAATCGGTCTTTTCCTTGTTGTTGCCCGCAAACGGAGCCCCGCCGGAAAAATAGCGATAAACTTCCGCCATCGCATTTCCGACCTTCCCGCTGTTCGACTTGTCGCCTCCTTCATCAAAGCTGGTTAGCAGAGCAACCAGTTTGTCTTTGTAGTCTTGCGTCAGATTGCGTACCGCGGCACGCACGTAACCGCCATCATTGCCGGAATTTCCGCCGCCCGTTTCGGTAAACAGCATGAAGCCAAGCCGAAACCTGGCGGTGCCGTTCGCGTTGACCGGCAATCCGCTGATCACCGTTCTCAATGCCGCAATTTCATTGGTAAACTTGGTTTGCTTGACGCCTGTGACTGGATCCGTAACTTGAACACTCCAATTTGCCGTATTGTCCAAGACGATCAGCACGTTCGGCAGATCGGTTTGCGAGAGCGGTGCGCCGACGAACAGGTCGGTATCGTCGGCCGCTGCGAACAGGTGGAAAACCAGCAAAGTGACTGCCAACAAGCTTTTATGAATTTGATTCTTCATGTGAATCTCCGGCTGTTATTCTGATTCAAGGACATTCGGCATTTCTCTCGGCTTGGCTGCGCACTACGCGCAAGCCGGATCGCGTGCGAACCGATGTGCCGCTTGCAGGATCGGTCACCGACGCATCGATTTCCCACACGGTGTTCCAGTCAGTCACCTGCGACATGGACGATCCGAGCGCGATGCTGCTCTTAGTAGTGACGCCTGCAGGCCGGGCGCGTATGCACACGGGGGCGGCAACTTCGACCGTGTAATCAACATCGCCGTCGTTGTCTATGTCTGTCGGGATCGTCTGTGCGGTCGGCGTAACGGTGAAGGAAGAGCCTGCTATCTGCTCGACCGCTTTATTGGTTGCCGCCAGCGCTTCATTCCGGAACTGCATGTTGCCGACTGACTTGAGATTGGTGTTGCTCAGCGTGAAGGCCGTGGTCACCAGTACCGTGATGAGTGCCAGCATGATGAGACCGACCACCAGCGTGGCGCCGCGTTGAACATCAAGCGATATAGACTGGTTCATAGGGTTGGGGTCTCCCTTCGTCCGGATATGTTCGTCAGGCGCACGGTCGTGGAAAAGAGGTGGCGCTTATATCCGTCATTGAATGGTCCAAGCTCTGTGCTACCAAGTTTGTAGACTTTGGTGTCGGTATAGCCTGGTGTGGTGGTGGTGCTGCGCGCGAGCAGGTAAAGTTTTACGGTTACCACGTTGCTCAATTCTGCAACTGTGCAAACCGTCGCGGCAGGGTGCTTGGAAGGCTCCGAGTTATCCGC
>JAKFFO010000190.1:0-17917 GCA_036675035.1 Oxalobacteraceae bacterium | reverse complement strand
ATGGTGAATATTTTAATTAAGGAGATTTTCATGTTGAAAAATAAAGTAAAAAGTATGGTAAATATTTTTTTTAGCTCTGCCATCGTTTTTGGCGGAATTGGGCAAACAGTGGTGGCCGAGGGTAATAACGATGCAAATCAAGGACAACCAAACATTCCTAGTGAGGAAAATGTAAAACAGTGGTTAAGTGAATATGAATTCTATGAGGATACTAGAGATGGATTAATCTATGAGAAGGTAGCAATAAATGAATTAAAGCGTTTCGTAAAAGAAATAAAAGATAAGAATGCTAAGTTAGATTCTAAAACATTAGATAATCTCGTTGTGGAATTTGAGAAGACCGGAGACTTTAAGCAAACAGATATGAATGAACTTGAAATGTTTGAACAATTGATTAACGAATATGAACAAGCAGTTCAAGAGGAGTATATCAAAGATGTGGTTCTAAAAAGTGATATGCTCTTGAATATCAAACATAAATTAACCATATATCTATGGGGCTATGCAGCAAATAACGATTTTAATAAGCCAACTGAAGTATTACTTGCAGATATACTCTTTAATTTTTATCTATCGGATAAAATTGTCAACAAAAATGCTATTGGCATCTTAAAAGATATCACTGATCAATCGGATCAAAATGGAAATAAAATAAAAGCCCATTTGGATAACGCTGTGAAAATGTCTGAAAAAGCAAATGAGTTTCTAGAAAAAGATCTAGGAATCCCTGCAGCAAAGTCCTATCAAAATGCATATAAACAAATGTTATTCGGACTTGAAAAAGCAGGCTATACATTTAACACAGAATTCTTTGAATCTACCTCTGACACAGACGGTGACACCATAACAGATGGAATAGAATACCAAGAGGGAATGAATCCATTTAAAATGGATACAGATGGGGATGGATTAAAGGACAATATTGAATATGAGATTAAATCATCTATTTCCCCAACAAAATATGATACAGATCATAATGGCATAAGTGACGCAGATGAAGATAGCGATGGAGACGGCCTGAATAATAAAGATGAGCAGGTTTATCAAACAACTTTGATTAAGAAAGATTCCGACCAAGATAGTTTAACTGACGGATTTGAAGTACAACAGTTTGATTCATTACCTAATAAGGATGATACAGATAGCGATGGATTAAGTGATGGAGATGAATTTGATTTAAAGACAAATCCGAATGCTGCAGACAGTGATAATGACGAGACCTCGGATTCACAAGAACTCCATAAACAATCTATTCGTACATCGTTTAATCAGACTGATAAATCAGAAATTACTAGTGTAGAAGTTAGTTTTAGTGCAATGGATAATATTAATAAAACCACTAGAATTACAACAAACAAAGGCAATATTAAAACAGCTAATCTATACGGTCTTATTGGTTCTCCTGTAAGGATCAATACTCAATCGGAATATGATCAAGCAAGCGTTCAATTTACTTATGATGAAGCACAGCTTGGAGACACATCGGAACAAGATTTAGGCATTATTTGGTATAAAGAAGAGGAGGAAAAGTTTGAAAGCCTTCATGTGGCCGACTCAGGCCAGGTCGTCGACCTGAAAAGGGTGAAAGCGCAACCGCTGCGCATTTCAGGCGGCTGGAAAGTGACGATGCGCAATCATCTGTTCGAGCTCGACCCGACCCCGGAGCTGGTGAAAGACGACATCTTGTTCGATCAAACCATGCTTGTGATGAAACATGAGCAGAGAAACTTTCTGCTGGATGTCGGCTGGATTAATGAAACGAATTATGAAGAAAGTGGATATCGGATGACGTTGTACGAAAATGACTGGTCCGGCGATGTCGTGCGGTCTTTCATGACCAAGGACCGCGCGGAATTGGTCGAACAGATTGAAACGCTTTTGCAGCAGGTGTCTAACGGGGTGGAATTCAAACGAAAGAAGGCTCGTTAGGGTGAAGCCTGACCCTAACAGGAGCGAAGCGTTGCCGGCAATCGCGGCCTGCCGTTTTCCTTGATTTTTGCTGTTGACCAGGTGAAAAGCACATGGTCCGCTGATGGCGGAATATGGCGGATGCCTGACCCGCGCTTACCCCACCCCTCTCATCGTCCGCGGTAGCCACATCACCAGGTCCGGGAAAAAATAAACCAGCGCTACCGCGGCCACGATCAGGAAAAACATCGGCAGTGCGGCTTTTGCGATCCACGGTATCTGTCGATTCGTCATGCCTTGCAGCACGAACAGATTGAATCCGACCGGCGGCGTGATCTGCGCCATTTCGACCACCAGCACAATGAAGACACCGAACCAGATCAAGTCGATCCCGGCCTTCTCGACCGTCGGCAGGATCACGCCCATGGTCAGCACCACCATCGAGATGCCGTCCAGGAAGCAGCCGAGCACGATGAAGAATAATCCCAGCGCCGCCAGCAGCATGAAATTCGATAGTCCGAGCGAACCGATCCATTCCGCGAGATGGCGCGGCAGTCCGATATAGCCCATCGACAGCGTCAGGAATTGCGCGCCGGCGAGAATCAAGGCAATCATGCAAAACAGCCGGGTCGCGCCCATCAGACTATCCATGAATGTCTGGCGGTTAAGCGATCCCTGCACCGCGGACAGAATCAGCGCGCCGATTACGCCGACAGCGGCGGATTCGGTCGGTGTCACCCACGGCGAATACACCGCGCCCAGCACGACCACGATCAGCGCGGTTACTTGCAACAGGTGGCGCGACGCATACAGTTTTTCCCTGAAGCTCGGCGTCTCGGTTGCCGGCGGTATTGCGCCGGGATGCATCAATGCCCAGATCACGATGTAACCGGAAAACAATGTCGCGAGAATGATTCCGGGAACCACGCCGGCAATGAACAGCTGCGCAATCGACACATTGGCCGATACGCCGTAGACGATCATGATGATGGACGGCGGAATCAGCAAGCCGAGCGTGCCTGCGCCGGCCAGCGTACCGATGATCTTGTCTTCCGGATAGCCGCGTTTCGTCAATTCCGGAATCGTCATTTTTCCGATCGTCGCGCAGGTCGCGGCGGAAGAACCGGAGACTGCGGCAAAAATCGCGCAGCCGATCACGTTGGTATGCAGCAGCCGGCCTGGAAGCCCTTCCAGCCATGGCGCCAGGCCCTTGAACATGTCTTCCGACAGCCGCGTGCGGAACAGTATCTCGCCCATCCAGATGAACAGCGGCAGCGCGGTCAGTGTCCATGACGATGATGCACCCCAGATGGTCACTGCCATCGCATCGCCCGCAGGGCGCGCCGAAAACAGTTCCATGCCGATCCATGCAACACCGGCCAGCGCCAGGCCGATCCATACTCCGGAACCGAGGATGGCGAACAATGCAACGACCAGTACCAGCGTAATCAGCAAGTCCATTATGCGACCTTATTCCTGTCGATCTTATTGTCACTCATTGCGCAGCGCCTCATCTGCCGCAGCGGCAGCTCTCTTACCGCGCAACTCCATTATCAGATCATCGGCAAACGCGATGAACAGCACCAGCGCTCCGACCGCCATCGAGATTTGTGGAATCCACAGCGGCGTCGCATCGTTGCCGGTCGAGATATCATGAAAATCCCATGACTGGTATGCCAGCTTGATCGAGTAAAACGCAAATGCGCCAGCCAATATGCCGGCCGCAAACAGCGACCAGATATCGAGCATGCGCCGGGTGCGAGTCGAGACCGCCTGCAGAATCAGCGAAACCCGGATGTGTTCACCGCGCTTGAAGGTATGCGCCAGCGCAAGAAAGCCGGACGCCGCCATTGAGTAGCCGGCGTACATGTCGGTGCCGCGCCAGCCGAGCGCCAGCATGCGGTCGGCAATGCCGGCCACCACCATCAGCAGCGTGCCGATCATGAAAAACGCTGCAGCGTAACCGGCAGCGTGGTACAGCCTGTCAAGAAATGCGCGCATTGAAACTTACCAGTGGAGACCCGTCTTCGAGAAAAGCGGCATGGTTAAAATACTCCGGCTGATGTGGCGACAGAAATGCCGGATGAATCATCGTGCCGGGATGACGGTTGTCATGATCATCCGCGCCGCGATCCATTCGGCCGAAAAGCCGGATGGATCGGGCATCGAGATTCGACAGAAATTACTTCTTGTTGTAAGCGTCGATAATCGCCTTCCCTTCAGGCCCGGCTTTTTTTACCCAATCGTTCAGCATCGTATTGCCGACTTTCTTCAGGTCCGCCTGCAGCGTTGCCGAAGGCTTGTGGATCTCCATGCCTTTTTCCTTGAGCGCATTGAGGTACCACTGGTTTTTTTCCTGCGACACTTTCCAGCCGCGCGTCTCCGCCTGTTCGGCTGCCTTCAGCAGCGCTGCCTGCGTCGGCTTGTCGAGCGCCTCGAACGCATCCTTGTTGACGATCACCGCATTTTTCGGCAACCACGCCTGCGTGTCATAAAAATGGTTGATCTGTTCATACACCTTTGAATCGTAGCCGGTCGAGCCGGACGTCATGAAGGCTTCGACCACGCCGGTCGCCAGAGCCTGCGACAGCTCGGATGCCTGCACGGTTACCGGCTGCGCACCGACCAGTTCTGCAATCTTGCTGGTCGACGGGCTGTATGCGCGCCACTTCACGCCTTTCAGATCGGCTGCAGAATTGATCGGGTTTTTTGTGTAAATCCCTTGTGGTGGCCACGCTACCGTAAACAGCATTTTCATACCCTGCTTTTCCAGCAAGGCGTCCTGGGTCTTCCGGGATGCCTTGTATAAACGCATCGCATCGTCGTAAGACGTCGCCAGGAACGGGATGCCATCCACGCCGTACAGCGGATTCTCGTTTTCGTAGTTGACCAGCAGGATTTCGCCGATCTGCGCCTGGCCGCCCTGCACCGCGCGCTTGATCTCCGGCGCCTTGAACAGCGACGCATTCGAATGTACGGTAATCTTGAGTTTGCCGCCGGTGGCCTTGTCGACATCGCTGGCGAATTGCTGGATATTTTCGGTATGGAAGTTATTGGCCGGGTAAGCGGTCGGCATGTCCCATTTGGTTTGGGCCTGGGCGAATACGGCAAAGCCGAGGGCGGATATAGCGACTGCAAGCTGACTCAAACGCATGATGATCCTTTCGTTGAAATGAATTGCATGTTGAACGTGCCAAGCCGAGACTGCGTGGCTGTAGATTAGCGCCAACTTCCTCTTTCCACAAGAAAAACGAATAATGCCGCTGCTGTATATCATTACTACACTGCCGATTTCAGATGAAACTTTTTAACGCGAGCTTCGTTGCGCAGCAAACGCCGGCACGCATGCGACAATTCAAGCCCGGTTTCCCTATTACCCCCATTACTTAATCAAGCGAGTTCCCATGCAGCGCTGGCAATTCTGGATCGATCGTGGCGGCACCTTTACCGACATTGTTGCGAAGCAACCGGATGGAACACTGATCACGCATAAACTTTTGTCGGAAAACCCGGAGCAATACCGCGACGCCGCAGTAGCGGGCATCCGGCATTTGCTCGGCGTACCAAAGGACCAGCCGATCGCCGCCGAACTGGTCGAAGCGGTCAAGATGGGGACGACCGTCGCGACCAATGCACTGCTTGAGCGCAAGGGCGAGCCGACCGTGCTCGCGATTACCCGTGGTTTCCGTGATGCTCTGCGCATCGCCTACCAGAACCGCCCTCGCCTGTTCGACCGGCACATCGTCCTGCCGGAGCTGCTGTATCGGCAGGTCGTCGAGATCGATGAACGCATTGGCGCGCATGGGGATATCGTGCAGCCGCTGGATGAGGCCGCCACGCGCACCGCGTTGCGCGCCGCCTACGACAATGGCTATCGCGCGATCGCAATCGTCTTCATGCACGGCTATCGGTATACACAGCATGAAGCTGCGGTGGAGCAGATTGCGAAAGACATCGGCTTCACGCAAATCTCGGTGTCGCACAAGACCAGTCCGATGATGAAACTGATTTCGCGCGGCGACACCACGGTGGTCGATGCGTATCTGTCGCCGATCCTGCGGCGCTATGTGGACCGCGTGGCGCATGAAATGCCGGGTGTGAATCTGCAATTCATGCAGTCGAACGGCGGACTGACCGATGCGCATACCTTCCACGGCAAGGATTCGATCCTGTCGGGGCCGGCCGGCGGCATCGTCGGCATGGTACGCACCAGCCAGCTGGCCGGATTCGACAAGGTGATCGGTTTCGACATGGGCGGCACCTCGACCGATGTGTCGCATTACGCCGGCGAATTCGAGCGCGTGTTCGAAACCCAGGTCGCCGGCGTGCGCATGCGCGCACCGATGATGAGTATCCATACCGTTGCCGCAGGCGGCGGGTCGATCCTGCATTTCGACGGCGCTCGCTACCGGGTCGGCCCCGACAGTGCCGGCGCCAATCCGGGCCCGGCCAGTTATCGGCGCGGTGGCCCGCTCACCGTAACCGACTGCAATGTCATGCTGGGCAAGGTGCAGCCAGCCCATTTCCCGAAAGTATTCGGCCCGAACGCCGATCAGGAACTCGACCGCGAGGCTGCGCTGCGCGCGTTTGCCGATATGGCGGCGGAAATAGAACGCGCGACCGGAAAGAAACCGCTTCCGGAAGAAGTCGCCGAAGGCTTCATCGACATTGCAGTGGGTAACATGGCCAATGCGATCAAACAGATATCGGTGCAGCGCGGCCACGACGTGATGGATTATGTGCTGACCACGTTCGGCGGCGCCGGTGGGCAGCATGCGTGCCTGGTTGCCGATGCGCTGGGCATGACCAGGGTATTCGCGCATCCGCTGGGTGGCGTGCTGTCGGCTTACGGGATGGGGCTGGCCGATCAGACCGAAATGCGCGAATCGGCGATGGAAATCCGGCTCGACGATACGGCGCTACCGGCGATCCGCTCGAAACTGGAACAGCTCGCGACCGAAGCGCGGCAGGAATTGATCGCGCAAGGCGTGCCGTCCGAACGCGTGCGCGATATCCGGCGCGTGCATCTGCGTTATGAGGGCACCGACTCCGCGCTGCTGGTACTGTCGGGCAGCGTTGCCGAGATGCAGGCGCAATTCGAGACCTCGTACAAGAAGCGCTTTTCGTTCCTGATGCCGGGCAAACCGTTGATCGTGGAAGCGGTATCGGTGGAAGCGATCGGCCCGTCCGATACGCCGCAGGAAACGGCACCGTCGCGGACGCAACGCGATGGCGCGTTGCGCGCCGCCGAAACCGTCAGCATCTTTTCACGCGGCAAATGGCATGACACCGCACTGTACAAGCGCGACGATACCCGCCCGGGTGACATTATCAAGGGTCCGGCCATCATCGCCGAAGCCAATGCGACCACCATCGTCGAACCGGGCTGGCAAGCCGAAGTCACGCCGCTCGATCACCTGGTTCTGACGCGCACCGAAGCGCGCCCGGAACGCCGTGCGATCGGCACCAGCGCCGACCCGGTGATGCTGGAAATCTTCAATAACCTGTTCATGTCGATCGCCGAACAGATGGGGTTGCGACTGCAGAATACCGCGTACTCGGTCAACATCAAGGAACGGCTCGATTTCAGTTGCGCAATTTTCGATGCGGTCGGCAACCTGATCGCGAATGCGCCGCACATGCCGGTACATCTCGGCTCGATGGGCGAAAGCATCAAGACCGTGATCAGCGAAAACAGCGGCAACATGCGCCCCGGCGACGTGTTCATGCTGAACGATCCGTATCACGGCGGCACGCATCTGCCGGACGTGACTGTGATTACGCCGGTGTTCAACCAGGCCGGCAGCGAAATCCTGTTCTATGTCGGTTCGCGCGGACATCACGCCGACATCGGCGGCACCACGCCCGGCTCGATGCCGCCCGATTCGACCGTGGTCGAAGAAGAAGGCGTGCTGATCAACAATTTCAAGCTGGTCGAGGCGGGCCGCCTGCGCGATACGGAAACGCTGGCGCTGTTGCGCGGTGCCAAATACCCGGCGCGCAATCCGGAACAGAACCTGGCCGACTTTCGCGCGCAGATCGCGGCCAACCAGAAAGGCGTCGAAGAGCTGGGCAAGATGGTCGCGCATTTCGGGCTCGATGTGGTGCAAGCCTACATGCGGCATGTGCAGGACAATGCCGAAGAAGCGGTGCGGCGCGTGATTACCGCGCTCAAGGACGGCGCCTATGAATACCGGCTCGACAATGGCGCAGTGATCAAGGTTGCGATTCATGTCAACCAGGAAGCCCGCACCGCCGATATCGATTTCACCGGCACGTCGCCGCAATTGACCAACAACTTCAATGCGCCGTCAGCGGTCTGCATGGCGGCGGTGCTGTATGTGTTCCGCACGCTGGTCAATGACGACATTCCGCTCAATGCCGGCTGCCTGAAACCGCTGAACGTGATCATCCCGGATGGATCGATGCTCAATCCGCACTATCCGGCATCGGTGGTATCCGGCAATGTGGAAACCTCGACCTGCATCACCAATGCACTCTACGGTGCGCTCGGCATCATGGCAGCCGCGCAAGGCACGATGAACAACTTCACCTTCGGCAACGAACGCTATCAATATTATGAAACCATCTCCGGCGGCTCCGGCGCAGGCGACGGTTTCGACGGCACCGATGTAGTGCAGACCAACATGACCAACTCGCGCCTGACCGACCCGGAGGTGCTGGAATTCCGTTTCCCGGTACGCCTCGAAAGCTATGAAATCCGGCCCGATTCCGGCGGCAAAGGGAAATGGCATGGCGGCAATGGCGGCATCCGCAAGGTGCGCTTCCTGGAAGCGATGACCGCATCGATCCTGTCGAACAACCGTTTGCATGCACCATTCGGCATGGCCGGCGGATCGCCCGGCGCCAAGGGCCGCAACAGCGTGTTGCGCAACGACGGTCGCGTGGATGAATTGCAGCATGTCGACAAGACCCAGATGCATCCGGGCGATCTGTTCATCATCGAGACGCCGGGCGGCGGCGGTTATGGAACGGCGGAGGCTGATGAGCCCGGGGATCGGTAAGCCAGCACTTCAACATGTTCGCTGCGTCGGGAGCCAGACGACGCACGAGAACGAAAAAGGGCGCGGAGTAAGCGCGCCCTTTTGCCATCCTGCTTGCCTGTTACGGAATATAGCTGAGCGTTTCCGGCAACGGCGGATTGATCGGCACTTCGAAGATCGGGCCGGCGCCATCCGGATCGCTGACGGTGACACCGTTCGATGCGAAGAAGTCGGCGATCTGGCTCTGCGCTCCAACCGCAAATGGCGCCGCAGCAGGCACCGCGATATTGGTCAGGAAAGTATGCGGATTTTTCGGGATACCTGGAATAGCCGCATAGGCCAGATCGTTGCGATAGAGCGTGGTGCGATCCGCCAGGCCACCGGCGCGGATAATCGCGGTGCTGGTCGGATTAGGCACCGTCGCATCGCCCTTGGCAAATTGCACGATCACCGGCTTGGCGGTATTGCCGGCCAGCGGCGTTTTACGGATGAAGGCGGCGTAGGCGGCCGGATTGCCGGCTTGCTGCACCCACTCGTTGCGATCCAGAACTTCTGCGATTGCCATCGCGCCGGGGACGGTATTGATGACCGGCGGTTGGTTGCGCAGCGGGATATTTTCATCGAATGCGATGCCGCTTGGATGCGCGACATTGATCAACGACGGTACGCGCGTGGCCAGCGAAATGCCGGTCAGCGGACGGAATGCCGGGCTCAGGCGCGCGATTTCAGCGATCGAACCGCCGGGTACGTTCGGCACGCCTGCCTTGATGTCGCGTTCGATGCCCAGCACGATGGTGCCGTAAATACCGCCAAACGATTGGCCGGTGTAGTAAATGCGCTGCGGGTTCAGATCGGCGCTGCCATCGCCATCGATATCCATGCCGACCTGCACCTGGCGTACCAGCTGCATCAGATCCACTACCGTCTGGCGCAAGCCGTCGCGGCTGCCGATCACCGCGCGCGGTGCTGCCGCGTTCACGCCTTCGGTCGAGTCGATGGCGCCGTTACCGTCCTGATCGATGCCGCGCCCGCCGGCATTGATTGTTACCGGGGCTCCGGCGGCACGGATCACGTTCAGGTTACCCTGCGAACCGCCGCCGTGGCCGACTACGTTGATCGACATTGTCGCAATGCCGCGCGATGCAAACACCGACGCGACGACCCATGGCGCCCCGTACATGCTGTCGGTAAACCCATGCCCGAATATTGCGACCGGCCAGCCGCCGGCAGGCTTCGGTCCGGAAGGCGTGAATAACTGGAACGTAATTTCATTGCTGCCCTGCGGCTGCGGCTGCCCGATATTGGTTGCAGTCGCCGGAATGTACTTGGCGGCAGTCTGGTAATCAGGCGACGTAAATTTTCCGTAGGCGATCTGCCCGACTGCGCCGGGAACGACATGCAGTGCAGGTGTCGGCAGGAAGGACGATGCAAACGTCGGCGCGGTACCGACCTGGCGGTTGAACTGGATACCGGTCACGCCGGATACCGGAAACACTGCACGCACGGTCGCGCCTCCGGTTTTACCGACCATGAAACTGGCCGGTGCCGGGGTTGCCTGCTTGATCTGCTGCGCGATCTTGTACAGATCGGCGGTAATGCTTTGCGTCGTGAACAGACTGGCTGCAGCGATCTGATGCCTGCTGGAGTGGCGGGTGCGCATCGCATCGCGCA
This sequence comes from Oxalobacteraceae bacterium, assembly GCA_036675035.1. Classification (GTDB taxonomy): domain Bacteria; phylum Pseudomonadota; class Gammaproteobacteria; order Burkholderiales; family Burkholderiaceae_D; genus MESE01. The sequence continues at coordinate 7,334 of JAKFFO010000190.1, read as the reverse complement.
GTTCGCGGCGGTATTCGCTGGTGGCGCGGTCGTGACCGACGCCGAATTCTTCACCGAATCCGTCCGACTTGATCTTTTTGCCATTGGTGTCGCGTACGCCATCTGTCACGATCAGCACATAGCGCGTGTGCTGATTGAGCAACTCATCCGGCTCGAATACGAGGGTTCTGGTTTCGGGATCCCACAGGATCTGGTTGATGCCGACTTTCTGGCCAATACCGCCCGAGGTCCGCGTATCGCCGAGATTGATCAGGAACACGGTGTCGCTGTTGACCGTCGAAACATCGATATCGCCGGTGAATGGAACCGTGATGCGCGGCTGCGTGGAAAAGCCGTCAAGCGTATTGATTACATCGATGTCGGCACAGTCGCTCGGACGCACAGCGCAGTTCGGCTTGGGCAAATTGACGCGGCGAAAGGTGTTTTGCGCCCAGTCGACTACGGTAAAACGGTTGCTGGGAAAAGGGCTGCCGGCAGGGTCGGACAGGTCGAACTTCACGCTCACGCCGGCGGCCGTCGCGGCCAGCGGAACCAGCAGGAAAGCCAGGCCGGCAGTAAGCCGGCGGCCAGTTGATCCAATCATTTTCTGTCTCCTAATATTAATTATTTGATATTCTTACTGCGTTTTAATTATAGCCACATCGGCTAAATGAAAAGCAATTTTTTAACAATGATTAATATTGGTTTTCTTGCATTTTAATTGGATGCCAGAGTTAAATATTATTAGCTCGTGCTTGCCGTCAGGGCACTCTTTTAGAGAAGGAGTGTGCGAAGTTCAGTCCTGATCTACGGTTGCGCGGAAAACGATCTTGATAAACACTGGATGCATAGCCAGTTAATTTTTTAAATGGGTCGAGTTTCCGGCAGAGACCTTTTGAGTTTTATCAACATTTCATTTGAAATATTTCTGCCTTTGCCAGTTTGGTCCGAACGATGTCCTGGGCGCAATTGCGCAAGTGACGACGCGCGACAAATCGGGTATCGAGATCTCATTGCTATAATCGAAAGCCCGCCCTCGCCGGATTCGTAGCACGCCATTACACCAATGCAAAACAACGCAACGCGAAACTCACCTTGCACCGGGACGACCGCTTGAGCCAGCACGGCGACAGATCACGCCTGGCCGATGTGATGGTTGCGCAAACGGTCCGGCTGATTGAAGACACCGGACCGCTGGAAGACAGCGAAGCGATGAACCATGCATTCCGCGACAAGGCCGGCCGCGAAGACCGCCTTCTTGAACGGGCGTGGATGCTCGGCCGGCGTTTCGGGCTGGATGCGGAAATCGAGCGCTGGCGCGACTTGGCGCTGTACGTCTGGATCGGGCTTTCGATACTGGTGTTTTTCATTGCTTACGGGATCGCGGTCGCGGTGATCGGCGGCGAACGATCAGTCAACGCGGTGCTTGCATTCTTTGTCGCGCTCGGCATGCATGCGGTCACATTGATGCTCTGGTGCCTTGCGGTCGGCACCGCATGGTGGTCGCCACGCAGCGCATTCGCGCGCCTGTCGCTCGGCGGTGTGTTCCTGCGGCTCGTCGCGTGGCTTCCGCTGGATCGCGGACCGCACTCGCTGACAATGCTGCGGGCTACCACTTCGTTGCTGCAGCGGGCCCGGCTATTGCCGTGGGCGTTCGGCTTTATCAGCCACACTATCTGGGCGCTGGCCTTCGTGCTGGTACTGATAGCGCTCTGGTTTGCGTTCTCATTTCAGGAATACCGGCTGACATGGGAAACCACGATCCTGAGTGCCGATTTCTTTATCGGCTTTGTGCAGAAGACCGGCTGGCTGCCGCATCTGCTCGGCTTCCCTCTTCCGGATACGTCGACCCTGCTCAACCCCGGTGCCGCAGGCGGCAGTCACAGCGCGTGGGCCTGGTGGCTGATCGGCTGCACCTTTGTCTACGGGCTGGTTCCGCGACTGGCGCTGGCGATCATGTGCTGGTTCGTGTGGCGGCGCGGCAGGCAATCGCTGAAACTGGATACCGCCGATCCGTATTTCAGAAAGCTGCTGGCGCGCTTCGACGAAATGGAGTCGTCCATCGTGATCGATCCGGAACAGCGGATTGAGCCGGCGGTCAGCCACGATCATCGACAACCATTACCGGGCGTTCACGATGCGCTGGCAATGATCGGCTTCGAGTTGCCCGCTGACTATCCGTGGCCGCCGGATAGCTTGGCAAAGGCGGCACAGTTGTCGGAACGGATTTCCGGTACCGGCAAGGAAAGGCGTGCATTGCTGAACACGCTCGCTCAAGCTCGGCCTTACAAGATACTTGTGGTGTGCAATCCGGGTTCCAGCCCGGATCGCGGCACCGAACGATTCATTCGCGAAGCGTGTGGATGCAGCACGCATTGTGCATTGTTGTTGGTGCCATCTGCCGGCGGTGAGGCCGGCAATCCGCAGCGCTGGCGATCCTGGCTGCAGCACATCGGCATGGATGACATCGAGTCGTTCACCGACGTCGATGACGCAACCGCCTGGTTCAGGCACGCTCATGAATAAGCCCATCGAAATCGCCGTGGTCGGCCACACCAACGCGGGCAAGACATCGTTGCTGCGCACGCTGACCCGGCATGTGTCATTCGGCGAAGTGTCGGACCGGCCGGGAACTACCCGCCATGTGGAAGCAATCGACCTGAAAATCGATGGGGTCAGCGCGGTGCGTTTCTTCGATACACCGGGTCTTGAGGATTCGACCACGCTGCTCGACTATCTCCGCGCGCTGGAAAACTGCGTGACGCCGCCGGACCGGATTCGCGCTTTTCTCAGCGGGCCGGAATCGCGCGCAAGCTTCGAACAGGAAGCCAAGGTATTGCGCAAAATGCTTGAAGTCGATGCCGCCGTCTACGTCGTCGACACGAGGGAGCCGGTATTGCCGAAGTTCCGGGCCGAGCTGGAAATCCTGACTTCATGCGCGAAACCGGTGATGCCGGTGCTGAACTTCGTGCGCCACGCCGACAGCAGAAAAGCAGAATGGCTGGGCGCCCTGTCCGCGTACAGCCTTCACGCTTATGTGCAATTCGATGCGGTTGCGCCGTTCGTCGGGTCCGAGAAGGAGCTTTATCAAAGCATGGCAATCATGCTGCGCGATCGACGTGACCAGTTGACGCAGGTGATCGACGATCTCGAATTCCAGTTTCAGGAAAGGCGCTCGGCAGGATGCCGGGTGATAGCGGAACTGCTGATCGACATGACGGCATTGCGGCGCGAGATATCCAGGGAAGACCTGGCGATCGAGCACAAGAAAAAAACCTTCGTCCGCGATTTCAGAAACACGGTGTTGAAAGGCGCGCGCCGCAGCATCGATGATCTGCTCGCGGTGTACGGCTTCCGCAAGGAAGATGCCGATGAAACTGTACTGCCATGGCTGGACGGCCGCTGGGAAGCCGACCTGTTCAATCCCGAAACACTGCGCGATGCGAGCAAAAAACTGGGGACCGGTGCTGCAGTCGGCGCCGCCATCGGGTTTGCGGCAGATCTTGCACTGGCCGGCTTGTCGCTGGGTGCGGCGTCGGCAATCGGCGCAGCGATCGGCGGCATCGCAAGCCAGGGCTGGGGGCAATTCGGCAGAACCCTGATGAACAAGGCGCTTGGGATCGAAGCGCTGACGCTGGAGAATGAAGTGTTGCTGGTCATGAGCGAGCAGATGCTGCAACTGATGTGGGCGCTTGAGCAGCGCGGCCATGCGGCAATGGGTAAAGTTTCCAGTCGCCAACCGACGCCGCAGGCAATCAATGAACAGCTGAAGCAGTTGATTGAAGCAGTGCAGCCCGCCCGAAGCCATCCTGACTGGGAGTCAGCCAGCCGCAGCAGGTATTTCGACGATGCGCAGCGCGACAGATTTGTCCATGGAACGGCTGAAAAGATAAGGAATATCGTTGCAGCTTACAAGACCATCGGCGGGCAATCGTAAACGACCGGGTCACGTATTGATGCGTTCGGCTCCCTCCCTAACCCTCCCGCTTGCAGGAGCACGGAGTTTTGCTTCTTCCTCCTGCAAGCGGGAAGGCTGGGATGGGGTAGTGCGTGTCAAGCATCTACCAAACGCTTAATAGGCAAGCTGCAAGATCGAAATCGATTTTTAAATCGCTTCTGCAATTGCCCGTCCAAGATCGACCGTATTCGCGGTGCCGCCCATGTCGCGCGTGAACGGCGCATGCGCCGGACCTGCTTCCAGCACCTTTTCGATCGCCCGCAGCACGGCTGCCCCGGCTTCCGGATAACCGAGATGGTCGAGCATCATCCCGCCGCACCAGATCTGGCCGATCGGATTGGCCACGCCCTTGCCCGCAATATCCGGTGCCGATCCGTGTACCGGTTCGAACAGCGATGGAAAGATGCGTTCCGGATTGATGTTGGCCGACGGCGCGATCGCGATGGTGCCGGTGCATGCCGGACCGAGATCGGACAGGATATCGCCGAACAGGTTGGAGCCGACTACGACGTCGAACCAGTCCGGATGCTGCACGAAGTTTGCCGTCAGGATATCGATATGATATTTGTCTGTTTTCACATCCGGATAATTTCTGGCCATTTCCGCGACACGTTCATCCCAGTACGGCATCGTGATCGAGATGCCATTCGACTTGGTCGCTGAGGTCAGGTGCTTCTTGGGGCGGCGCTGCGCCAGCTCGAACGCGTATTTCAGAATCCGATCAACGCCGGTGCGCGAGAATATGCTTTCCTGGAACACGATCTCACGCGCCGTGCCTTCATACATTTTTCCGCCAACCGACGAGTATTCGCCCTCTGTATTCTCGCGCACCACGAAAAAATCGATATCGCCCGGTTTGCGATTCGCCAGCGGCGATGGAATGCCCGGCATCAAGCGGCAGGGACGCAGGTTTACATACTGGTCGAATTCGCGGCGGAACTTGAGCAGCGAGCCCCATAACGAAATATGGTCGGGTACCATGTCAGGCATGCCGACCGCGCCGAAGAAAATCGCATCGTGGCCGCCGATCCGGTCTTTCCAGTCGTCCGGCATCATTTGTCCATGCTTCGCGTAGTAATCGCATGATGCGAAATCGAAGTGATCCCATTTGAAGCCGATGCCGAACTTGCGTGCGGCGGCATCCAGCACGCGCAAGCCTTCGGGGATGACTTCCTTGCCGATCCCATCGCCGGCGATCACCGCAATCCGGTGTGTACTCATGGTTATTCCTTAAAATATTCGTGATTTGCCAAACAGGCGATCCGCTATTTTGACGGATTCAAGCCATACCGGGAGCGCTTTCGTTCCCGGTATGGCGAAATTGGTGCGAAAGCAGGTCAGAGAAAAATACCTTCCGGCAGCGGCACTTGCAAGACCGTCTTGAAAAGCGTGTACAGGATGCCAAGAACAAGTGCGGTCGCAATCGCATACGCCAATGCCCGGCGCGGCGTCCACGTGTCGTAGTTGGCGATCACCAGCAGCAGGACGAAAGCGATTATGCTCGATGTAAGGAAGCCGACCGGTACCAGCACAAAAGCCCAACCCAGCATGACCAGCGCGACTCCCACCTGACGCCCCCTCGAACCTGCTTCGTGCTGCCGTGCGCCGCTCGGTTTCAGCCACGCAAGCACCAGATACAAGGCGGAAAAGAACACCATCAGCGCCGAGATCGTTCGTGGAAAAACCGAGCCCAGCGGCGAATAGTCGCCGGCCGCCAGAAAAGCCGCGATGCCGACCGCCATGAAGGCGACACAGCCGACCATCGAGCCTATGTCGCGACGTGGAATATCATGCATTGCTGCCTCCTGCGGGTAAGGGCGCGGAAGCTGCCTTCATTGCGCGCCGTTTGACGATGGCCGGATAAACCAGACCGGCGACGATGAATCCGATGATGCCGAGCGAAATCGGCCGGGCGAAAAACTCGCTCAGGATACTTCCGCGGGCGCCGCCAATCAGATAACCCTGCACAAAACCGCGTTCGGCAATCGAGCCGAGAATGAGTCCCAGCACGATCGGCGACGGCGTGAAGCCGACACGCGAAATGCCCCACGCGATCACACCGAGTATCACCATCTGCTGCACTTCCTGTGCGTTGTTGTGGATCGCGAAACTGCCGAGAATCGTCAGAAAAGCCACTGACGGCACCAGCATCGCTTTCGGCACGCCGACGATGAACTTGAACGCATAACGCCCGATGAACAATCCGATCGGCAGCATCAGCAACGTCGCGATGATCAGGCCCCAGATAAAGGTGTAGACCACGGCGCTTTGTTCCGAGAACAGCGTAGGCCCGGTGCGAATGCCTTGTACCAGCAGCGCGCCGAGAATGATCGCATCGGGCGGCGTGCCGGGAATGCCGAGCACCAGTGTGGGAATGAAGCCGCCACCGACGGTCGCGTTGTTGGCCGACTCGGTCGCGACGATGCCGTCCGGTTCGCCCTTGCCGAAATTATCGCGGCGGGCCGATACGCGGCGCGCTTCCGAATACGCAACCAGCGCAGCGATCGAACCGCCTGCGCCCGGCAGGATGCCGACCAGGGTTCCGATTATCGAGCTGCGGGCTAGGTTGAATTTGCCGCGTATCAGTACCCCGAATGCTTCGGCCAGACGGTAACCGCGTACCTCGCTCGACACCCGCAAATGCGGATTGGGATTGGCAACCAGGTCGATGATCACCGGCACGCAATAGATTCCGATCAGCGCGGCAACCACGTCGATGCCGCCGAGAAGGGCATGAAACCCTCCGACATAGCGGATATCGCCGCCGACCTCCGCAAGGCCGACCATGGCCAGCAGCATGCCGGCGCAACCGCCGATCAGGCCCTTGGTGGTGCTGCCTTCGCTCAGCGATGCGATCAACGTCAGGCCCAGTATCGCGAGCCAAAAATATTCGACCGGCCCGAATCTGAGCGCCACGGTTGCCAGCGGCGGCGCCAGCGTCAGCAGGCATATTGCACCGACCAGGCCGCCGCACACTGAAGCGAGACACGCCAGTGTCATTGCCAGGTCGCCGCGGCCCTGTTTGGCCATCGGGTAGCCGTCGAAAGTGGTGGCAATCGACGACGGCGTACCCGGGGTGTTGAGGAGAATCGCGGCGTAGGCACCGCCGTAGATGGCGCCGGTATAGATCGCGCCGAGCGCAATCAGCGCGGTGGCGGGCGGCATCGCAAAAGTAAAGGGCGTCAATACGGCCACACCCATGGTGGCGCTGAGGCCGGGAAGTGCACCGATCACCGTTCCGGCGACCACGCCGGCGATGGCGAGCAGCAGGTTAACGGGGGTTAACGCGTCGAGCAGGAAATCGATACCGAACATATTGGCATCCTTCAGATAGCGGGGCGTCAAAAATCATGGCAGCTGCGCGTCGCACAGCTGCCACCCATGCGATCACTGCAGC
>JAKFFO010000004.1:0-3101 GCA_036675035.1 Oxalobacteraceae bacterium | reverse complement strand
AATGAGCGAATCGGCAATGAGGCCGGTCGACTGGGCAAAAAGTCCTAAAGCAAGCTCAAGAAAAAACATTGCGCCATTGATTGCCAAAAGTAAGTACAAGGTACGCGCCTCATCGGCGTCTTCAACATTGTTCCTTGGGCTTGCGGCGTATTCCGATGTCATCGGGTGCGACTCGACCAGCTCCGCTCCCAAATTAAGGGATTGCAACCGCTTCAATACCGACTGTGGATCGTGTTGGTGAATGGCGTGTAGCTGACGCTTTGATAGATCAAATGTCAGCGATTGGATTTCCGGCACGTCGCCCAAGGCCATCCGGATGAGATTTTCTTCAGAAGGGCAATCCATCTTTGGAATAAAAAATGTGCTGTGCCTAGAAGTGAATGGTGCATTTTCGTTTTTCATTTTTCATAATCCTCGTTCGTTACAGCGCCATCCTCAACAGGGAAAACAAGATTCAATCGAGCTCATTTCTAACTTGAAAATCAATTCAGGATGCAGATAGCTAAGCATGTCTATATTTTTGACCCACGAGTTCAACGCGGGCTTGCTGAATCACCGACTTGGCCGCTGCCAGTGCTAGAACGCCCATGATGACGGCCACCGCAATATCGGGCCATCCGGAGTCTGTGCCAAATACGCCGAGCGCTGCGACCATGACTGCGATATTGCCAATCGCATCGTTGCGCGTGCATAGCCAGACCGAGCGCATATTGGCGTCGCCGTCGCGAAACGCAAACAACAGAACCGCGACCGCCAGATTGGCGGCAAACGCGAGCACCCCAATGATTCCCATGGCCGCCGCTTCCGGCACAATGCCGTGGGTCAGATTCCATGCGGCCGATCCGAGCACGAACACGCCATAGCCGCCCATCGTCCATCCCTTGAACAACGCGGTGCGCGAGCGCCAGATCGGCGCCAGGCCAAGGACAAACAGCGACAAGCCATAGTTGGCAGCATCGCCAAAGAAGTCGACCGCGTCGGCCAGCAATGACACGGAACCGGCGCGCCAGCCGCCGGCCAGCTCGACCATAAACATCGCGGCGTTGACAATGAGCGCGACCCACAGGATGCGCCGGTAGCGCGGATCGATGGGTGGATTTTCAGCAGAACAGGCATTGGTGCAGCAATCAGCCATGGCGGCTCCTTTCAGGTATAGTCGCATTACACACCCTGTAGCTGCTACAGGGTCAAGCGCGAAATAAAAGGAATTGCCATGTCGCATCCATTACGCAAAATCGGGGAGTTGGCCCGGTTGACCGGTTCCCAGGTAGAAACCATTCGCTATTACGAACGCGAAGGCTTGCTGCCGGTGCCAGGTCGCTCCGGCGGCAATTACCGGCTCTATGGCGACGCGCATGTGGAGCGGCTGCAATTTATCCGGCATTGCCGATCGCTGGACATGACGCTCGATGAGATCCGCAGCCTGCTCACCTTTCGGGATGCGCCGGAGCAGAACTGTAGTGAGGTCAATACGTTACTGGATCGGCATATTGACCAGGTTGCACAGCGAATCGCCGAACTCAAAGCGTTGCAGGCACAATTACACGATCTTCGCCTTTTATGCGATCACACGCAGTCTGCGAAAGACTGCGGCATATTGCAAAGCTTGTCGTCGCCATGTGGAACAGCAGAAGGTAATCAAATACAACCAGTTGGCCGTCATCATGGTCGTTCTCCATAATCGTTCATGCCTTGACACGGATATTGAAAAGGCTTCAGACGAAAGGCATCGTCCTGACGGAAAAAATATTGCGCGATATGACTCTGTTCGCCAAGATCATGTCGGTCACTTGCGCTACGCCGCCGCCTAGCAATGCATTCCTACAATCAATAATGTTGCTTGATCGCGGTGCAAAAAAATAGGTTACAATCGCCCACATTATGAGATTGACCCGGCCATCCCGCTTCGTTGCTGCGCTCATCGCGCTTTTCAGCATACTGTTTATGCAGTTTGCTGTGGCATCGTATGTGTGTCCAGACTATCCACCTGGACAAACGGAAAAGTCGGTTGCCATGTCGTTCAGCTCTTCAGTGCATGACACATCTGAATGCAAAGGCATGGACAGCGAGCAACCTAATTTATGCGATGCGCATGATCAGGTAGGAACGCAATCCTTGGACAAGCCTGAATTGCCGCAAGTGCAATCGTTTGTCGCGGTAGGCTCCGTGCTTGTTTTGCCGCCAATCGAGGCGACTTACCGTGCGCCTGCTGCACAATCAACATCCTCCTCATTAACGCGGACCACTGCGCCGCCGTTAGCTATTCGCAACTGCTGTTTCCGTATTTAATACCCCAGATCGCTTAGTCCGTCATCGGTGCGCGTTTCGCGCAGACGATGTTGTTCAATGCTGTCTGGAGGTTTCATGCCGTCCCCCTTTTCAGCGCGTAATCTAGCGCGCACATCGGTTTCCCGGCTATCCGGAAGAATCGTTCTTACCACATTGGTTGGCGCACTTGCGCTTTCGACTACCGTTTTCGCCGCTGAGACACCGCTCACGCTGGCGGAAGCCCAACGCCGCGCCGTCGAACGCTCACGCCAACTGTCAGCGCACGATTTTTCCGTTGCTGCTTCACGTGACATGGCCGTCGCTGCAGGGCAATTGCCGGACCCGGTGCTCAGCGTCGGCGTCGAGAGTTTGCCAGTGAATGGCCCGGATCGTTTCAGTTTAACCAGTGACTTCATGACGATGCGCAAGGTCGGTGTGATGCAGGAATTGACCCGCGCCGACAAGCGGCAATTGCGTGCCAACCGGTTCGAGCGCGAGGCGGAAAAGACGCTCGCTGAAAAAAGCGTGACCACTGCTGCGATCGAACGCAATACCGCCTTGGCCTGGCTCGATCGTTACTACGCGGAAGCGATGGCGGCGGTCATTGCCGAACAGGGCGGGCAGGCAAAATTGGAAATACAAGCGGCCGAAGGTGCCTATCGTGGCGGGCGTGGCAGTCAAGCCGATATCGTCACAGCCCGCAGTGCACTAACTGCATTTGACGATCGCGCCAGTGAAATCGACCGCCGCATTCGCAACGCCAAGATCATGCTGGCACGCTGGATTGGCGGCGCTGCGGACATGCCATTAGGTGGCAAGCCTGCCACTGATGC
>JAKFFO010000037.1:0-18033 GCA_036675035.1 Oxalobacteraceae bacterium | reverse complement strand
CGCCGCCTGACGCATGAGCAAGATTACCGGCACGATCATCGCAGCACACGGACGCCATTATGTCGCGCAGACCGACACCATCAAACTGCAGTGCGTCACGCGAGGGAAAAAAAGCGATGTCGCCGTCGGCGATGTAGTCGAGCTCCAGCTGACCTCGCCGGATCAGGGCGTGATCGAGTCGATCACGGAGCGCAAGACCCTGCTGTACCGGTCGGATCAGTACAAATCGAAGCTGCTGGCGGCAAACGTGACGCAGCTGTTCATCGTGGTGGCGACGGAGCCGGGGTTTTCAGATGACCTGGTATCGCGCTCGCTTGTGGCCGCGGAAGCGGCTGGCGTCGCGGTACATATCATTCTCAACAAGATCGATGTGACCGAGTCGCTGGCGAAAACCCGTCAGCGCCTGACCCTCTATTCGTCGCTCGGATATCCAGTGCATGAAGTATCGGCCCGTGCCGCGCCGGAAGCGACCTGCACCATGCTTCGGCCGCTGCTTGCCGGCCAGTCGACGATCCTGATCGGGCAATCGGGAATGGGCAAGTCGTCACTGATCAATCTGCTGGTGCCGGACGCCGACATCGCGGTGCGCGAGATTTCCGCCGCGCTCGATACCGGCAAGCACACGACGACGTTTACCCGCTTGTACAAGACCGATGCGGATACCGCGATTATCGATTCCCCGGGATTTCAGGAATTCGGCTTGTACCATCTGACCGAAGGCATGCTGGAGCGCGCCTTCCCGGAATTCGCGCCTTGCCTGGGGCGATGCAAGTTCTACAACTGCCATCACCTGAACGAGCCGGAATGCGCGGTGCTAGCCGCCGTCAAGGATGGAAGAATTGCACCGATGCGGCATGCGCTGTATCAGCAATTACTGCACGAGTCATCTCAAAAACTGTATTGATGCCGGGGAGTATCGGGATTTTCATTCTTACAATCGACGCCGATTTGGTGTCTTTTAGTAAAAAAACCCCTTATAATTGAAGCAGTTACAAAATCCGGCGGCAGGCGCCAATCTTGCCGCCGTTTTCATTTATGGCAATCAAACACTTTCTTCAGTTTTCCGACTTTACGCTTGACGAGTTCGAGTATGTGATCGCGCGCGCGCACATCATCAAGCGTAAATTCAAGAACTATGAACCGCATCACCCGCTGCTCGATCGTACGCTGGTAATGGTGTTCGAAAAAAACTCCACCCGCACCCGCCTGTCGTTCGAGGCCGGCATGCACCAGCTCGGCGGTGCCGCAATTTACCTGAATACGCGCGACAGCCAGCTTGGCCGCGGCGAGCCGGTCGAAGACGCCGCACAAGTGATGTCCCGCATGTGCGACATCATCATGATCCGCACCTTTGGCCAGGACATCATCGATCGCTTTGCCGCCAATTCCCGTGTGCCGGTCATCAATGGCCTGACCAACGAACATCATCCGTGCCAGGTCCTTGCGGATGTTTTCACGTTCATCGAACAACGCGGCTCGATCGCCGGCAAAACAGTGGCGTGGATCGGCGACGCCAACAACATGCTTTACTCCTGGCTGCAGGCGGCGCAAACGTTCGGCTTCCACGTCAATGTCTCGACGCCGAAGCGCTACGAGATCGATTCATCGCTGGTTGCGCCGGACAACAGGAACTACACGGTCTTTGCCAATCCCGCTGACGCCTGCGTCGATGCCGACCTGGTCACGACCGACGTGTGGACCAGCATGGGCTACGAGGAAGAAAATACCGTGCGCCTGAAAGCCTTTTCCGGCTGGATCGTCGATGGCGCCAAGATGAAGCGCGCGCGTCCCGACGCGCTGTTCATGCACTGCCTGCCAGCGCATCGCGGCGAGGAAGTCTCCGCCGAAGTCATCGACGGCCCTCAGTCGGTGGTCTGGGACGAAGCCGAAAATCGGCTGCATGTTCAAAAGGCGCTGCTCGAATACCTGGTCCTGGGCAAGCTCGGTTAATCAGAACCAGTTGTTTATTGCTTATTGCTCATCTCCCATCGCCTTACTTACAAACACAATTCCAGCAAGCGAAACAAAAATCATGTCAACCATACTCCAGTCCATTCCCGTCAATCAAAAAGTAGGCATCGCCTTTTCAGGCGGGCTCGACACCAGCGCAGCACTGCACTGGATGCGCCAGAAGGGCGCGATCCCGTATGCATACACCGCGAATCTGGGTCAACCCGATGAAGCTGACTACAACGCGATCCCGCAGAAAGCGAAGCTGTACGGCGCGGAACAGGCGCGCCTGATCGATTGCCGTGAACAACTGGCTGCGGAAGGCATCGCCGCGTTGCAAAGCGGAGCGTTCCACATCTCGACCGCGGGCGTCACCTACTTCAACACGACGCCGCTGGGCCGTGCAGTCACCGGCACGATGCTGGTCGCCGCGATGCAGGAAGACCAGGTCGATATCTGGGGCGACGGCAGCACGTTCAAGGGCAACGACATCGAACGATTCTACCGCTACGGCCTGCTGGTCAATCCGGCACTGCGTATCTACAAGCCGTGGCTCGATGACCGCTTTATCCAGGAACTCGGTGGCCGCAAGGAAATGTCGGAGTTCATGATCAAGTCCGGTTTCGACTACAAGATGTCAGTCGAGAAGGCGTATTCGACCGACTCCAACATGCTGGGCGCAACGCATGAAGCCAAGGATCTTGAACACCTGAACAGCGGGATGAAGATCGTCGAGCCGATCATGGGAGTCGCCTTCTGGCGCGACGACGTCGACGTCAAGCGCGAGGAAGTGAGCGTGCGTTTCGAGGAAGGCCGCCCGGTCGCACTGAACGGTGTTGTCTATTCGAACCTGGTCGATCTGCTGATGGAAGCAAACCGCATCGGCGGACGGCACGGACTCGGCATGAGCGACCAGATCGAAAACCGCATCATCGAAGCCAAGAGCCGTGGCATCTACGAAGCACCGGGACTGGCGCTGCTGTTCATCGCCTACGAGCGCCTGATCACCGGCATCCACAACGAAGACACGATAGAACAATACCGTGAAAACGGCCGCAAGCTCGGACGCTTGCTGTATCAGGGCCGATGGTTCGATCCACAGGCAATCATGCTGCGTGAGGCAGCACAGCGCTGGGTGGCGCGTGCGATCACCGGGGAAGTCACGCTGGAACTGCGTCGCGGTAACGACTACTCGATCCTGAACACCGAATCAGCCAACCTGACCTACCAGCCCGAACGCCTGACGATGGAAAAAGGCGAAGGCGCATTCACGCCGCAAGACCGGATCGGACAACTGACGATGCGCAACCTGGACATTGCCGATACGCGTGAAAAGCTTGGTATCTATGGCAAAGCCGGCCTTCTGACTGCCAATCCGTCAGTGGTACTGCCGCGCCTTGGTAGAGACAGCGACCAATAGAAAAATACATTTCAACATCGAGAACGACACCATGACAACCCAATTCGATAACGTATCGGTCATCGCCAAATCCAACATTTATTTCGACGGCAAATGCGTGTCACACACGGTATTGTTCCCAGACGGAACGAAGAAAACTCTGGGTGTTATTTTTCCGTCCACGCTCACCTTCAGTACCGGTGCGCCGGAAGTCATGGAATTAGCCGGCGGAAAATGCCGGATTCGTTTCAAAGGCGAAGACAACTGGAAAACTTACGAAGCGGGCCAGCGCTTTGAAGTCGCAGGAAATTCAAGCTTCGACATTGAAACGCTGGAAACACTGGATTACATCTGCCACTATGGCTGAACGGCTTGCCAGCCGGACTCCCGGGCCGAACCGATTCCCCGCTTCGGCCGGTTAGACAAAAACAGGTTCCGGCTCAAGCCGCACACCGAATTTCGCCTCGACGTCGTTCTGGATCGCATTGGCAAGCTGAACGACTTCCCTGCCTTGCGCACCGCCGCGATTGACCAGAACCAGCGCCTGGTTCTGATAAACGCCGGCCGCGCCAAGACTCTTTCCTTTCCAGCCGCACTGGTCTATCAGCCAACCCGCTGCAAGCTTGAAATTTCCATCCGGCTGCGCATAACTGACCATTTGCGGATAGCTCTCCAGCAGTTTTTCACGTAACGAGCGTGGCACCATCGGGTTCTTGAAAAAGCTGCCGGCATTGCCGATCTTGGCGGGGTCCGGCAGTTTGCGTGTACGGATGGCGATTACCGCATCGCCGACGTCCCGTGCGGTCGGTATATCGATTCGACGTGCAGCCAATTCCTGCGCAACGTCCGCGTAGCGGATGTTCGGTTTCCAGTTCCTTGGCAACGCAAAAGTGACGTCCAGAATAACGGCGCGATCGCGTATTCGATGCTTGAACACGCTGTCCCGATAACCGAATTCGCAGCCTTCCCTGGTCAGCATGAAGGTTTCTCCGGTATCGAAATCGAAGGCCGTCAACGCATGAAAGCACTCGCTTATTTCGACACCGTATGCACCGATGTTTTGAATCGGCGCGGCACCTACGTTACCTGGAATCAGCGACAGATTTTCGAGCCCGCCCAATCCGTGCGCGAGAGTCCACTGCACAAATTGATGCCAGTTTTCGCCAGCGGCGGCGCGCACATAAACCGCCTCTTCATCCTGGTCAACGAATTCGATACCCTTGGTGCACATATGCAGCACCAATCCTGAAAAATCGCCAGTGAGCAGTATATTGCTGCCGCCACCCAGTACCAGGCGTGGCAAATCGCAAAGCTGCGTCTCGTGGCGTACGGCATCCAGCATATCGACCGAAACGATCGGCAGATAGGCATGCGCCTGCGCATCGATACCGAACGTATTGTGGTTGCGCAGCGAAAAATCGTATTGGACGGAAAGTTGGGAAATCATGGCTGAAAGATTATAGCCTTCGATTCGACGAGCTCGGTCATGATTTGGCTGAAAACCCCGATGCCGTCGCGTGTGCTTGATCGGACTCCGAAACTGGACGCGAGCCGGGATCGCGCTATATGATTCCATCGATACCAATTGTCGCTACCTGATACCTGTAGCCACCTGCTTTTTTGTCCGTTAGAATGATCATTAATTAAATAGCAATTTGCGGTGTTGTGGCGGTCTCAACAGCACCGATCTGAGAGGAATCTGAACCATGCCATCGTTTGACGTTGTTTCCGAAGCCAACATAGTCGAAGTGCGCAATGCACTCGACCAGGCAAACAAGGAAATCTCCACCCGCTTCGATTTCAAGGGCAGCGACGCGCGAATAGAACAAAAGGAGCGCGAGTTGACCGCATTTGCAGACGCCGAATTCCAGTTGGGCCAGGTACGCGACGTACTGACCAACAAGCTGGTCAAGCGCAATGTCGACGTCAGATTTCTCGATATCGGAAAGGTCGAGAAAATCAGCGGAGACAAGGTCAAGCAGGCGATCAAGATCAAAAACGGAATCGAATCCGATGCGGCCAAAAAAATTGTCCGGATCATCAAGGACAGCAAGATGAAAGTGCAGGCCAGCATTCAAGGCGATGCAGTTCGCATCACCGGCGCGAAGCGAGATGACCTGCAGACAGCAATGGCGTTGTTACGCAAGGAAGTATCGGACTTGCCGCTCGAATTCAATAATTTCCGCGACTAGGCGCGCAACCGGGACATCATGCGCGGCACTCTATTCCCTGAGCTCGGATCGCCAACGGGCGGGCAAACCTCCGGTATGGGACCGACTCCGGTGCTGCGAGCTGCTTCGGTCAGCCAGTATCAGACCGCGCTGGAAAAGGATTTTCCGAGAATTCTGACCGCTATCCAGAACATGTGGGGATATCCGGAGCTGAATGCTTATTTTCGCAAGCTCACGCTGGACAACCGTGGCGATCGCGAAGGATTTCCCAAAGAGGTTTGGGAGGAAATATTTACGCTGCTGTATGTGCACCAGCTGATCGTTCCGGAACGACCATAATCAGGACACCGCCATGTATATCCGCCTGTTGATGACTTTTTTTATCGGTGTGTTCTTGCCTGCAGGCGCCGCGCTGGCCGCCGATGTCGGCGTGGTCGGCCTGTTTCCCGGCAAGGCGGTGCTGGTGGTTGACGGGCGCGCGCCAAAAACCTATTCGGTCGGGAATCCGGTTTCGGACACCGTCAAGCTGCTGGCAGTCACTTCTGCTGCCGCAACGCTTGAAGTGGACGGAAAGCGCCAGACCATTGCGATCGGCGAGCATGTCAATCGGACGGCGCCGTCCGGCCCGGCAAGCGTTACGCTGAAGGCTGACAGCCGCGGCCATTTCATGGCGCAGGGTCAGATCAATGGCGGAATGGTCAGAATGCTGCTCGATACAGGAGCCACGATGATTGCGCTTTCGGCGGCCGATGCGAATCGGCTCGGCATCAATTACAAGAAAGGCGAGCTCGGCATGGTCAATACCGCAAACGGTACCGCGCCGGTATATCGCGTTACCTTGAATACCGTCAAGATCGGCGACATCGAACTCAATCAGGTCGAAGCGCTGGTACAGGAAGCCGGGTTGCCGTTCGCATTGCTTGGAATGTCGTTCCTGAACCGTACCGAGATGCGGCGCGAAGGCCAGCAGATGACCCTGACAAAACGATATTGATAACCTACCCGGGGTATCATTCCCCGGGAACGTCATCCGCGCATTCAATCAATATTCATTCAGGCGTCCGCGTCCGCCAGGCGTCTCTGCCTGACCGCCGCAGCCAATCCTTCCAGTACGCCGACACTTTCGTCCCAGCCGATACACCCATCGGTAACCGATTGCCCATAAGTCAGATCCTTGCCAGGAATCAGATCCTGGCGACCCGGCACCAGATGCGACTCGATCATCAATCCGACAATGCGGGTATCGCCTGCGGCGATCTGCCGGCCGATATCGGCACATACCGGAACCTGGTTTTCCGGTTTTTTCGAGCTGTTCGCGTGCGACGCGTCGATCATCAAGCGCGATGCGAGACCGCTGGCCGCGATGTCCTTGCATGCAACATCTACACTGGCCGCATCATAGTTCGGTGTCTTGCCGCCGCGCAGAATGATATGGCAATCCTCGTTTCCGTTGGTGGACACAATCGCCGAATGGCCGCCCTTGGTCACCGACAGGAAATGATGCGGTTGCGATGCCGCCTTGATTGCATCAACGGCGATCTTGATGTTGCCGTCGGTACCGTTCTTGAAACCGACCGGGCACGACAAACCGGATGCCAGTTCACGATGCACTTGCGACTCGGTAGTGCGCGCACCGATTGCACCCCAGCTGATAAGGTCCGCGACATACTGCGGGCTGATCACATCTAAAAATTCCGTCCCGGCAGGCAAGCCGAGCTCATTAATTTCGAGCAGCAGCTGGCGCGCCATGCGCAAACCATCGTTGATACGGAAGCTGTTGTCCATGTATGGATCGTTGATCAATCCTTTCCAGCCTACCGTGGTGCGCGGCTTTTCGAAATAGACGCGCATCACGATTTCCAGTTCGCCGGCAAAACGCTCGCGTTCCTTGACCAGTCGGTGCGCATATTCGATCGCCGCCTTCGTGTCATGGATCGAACACGGTCCGATCACCACCATTACCCGATCGTCCTGACCGTGCAGAATGCGGTGCAGCGCGGTGCGTGCGCTTGCCGCGGTATTGGCGGCCTTCTCCGTGCAGGAGAATTCGCGAATCAAATGTGAAGGCGGTATCAGTTCTTTCATTTCTCTGATTCTCAGATCATCTGTGCGCGGCATGTTTTCTCCAGTCGTTTAATCGTGTAATCGTTTAAATCTGTAAAAATGAAAAAACCGCCATCGCTGGCGGTTTTTCAAGAAATTCGGTCCGTTTCGTTTTCGTGTCGCTTTTACGTAACCTTACCGCTTTTCCACCGCCGTTGGGCTGGAATAGCTAAAGTAAAAATAAAAGTAAAAGCGTGCGAAGTTCATGTTTTTCAACAATTCTGAAGAGACAGTAGCGCAATAGTGCAATAAATCAAACCGTTTGGCAAGTCTCGGTTTCGTTTCCCTCGATTACGCGCCATCATTTCAATCACCCAAAGATAATCAGGCAGTGCCACCAACCGTGACGCCATCGATGCGCAAGGTCGGCTGTCCGACACCGACCGGCACGCTCTGCCCTTCCTTGCCGCAGACGCCGACGCCGGAATCGAGCCGCATGTCGTTACCGATCATCGATACCCGGTTCAGCACATCAGGGCCGTTGCCGATCAGGGTCGCGCCTTTTACCGGATAGGTAATTTTTCCGTTTTCGATCATATAGGCTTCGCTGGCCGAAAACACGAACTTGCCGTTGGTAATATCGACCTGTCCACCGCCGAAATTGACGGCAAACAACCCGTTCTTGACCGACGCCAGAATTTCGGCCGGATCCTTGTCGCCACCCAGCATGTAGGTATTCGTCATGCGCGGCATCGGCAGATGCGCAAATGATTCACGGCGCGCATTCCCGGTCACAGGCATCTTCATCAATCGTGCATTCATCGTATCCTGGATATAGCCCTTCAGGATGCCATCCTCGATCAGCGTCGTGCACTGGGTCGGATTGCCCTCGTCGTCGATATTGAGCGACCCGCGGCGATCGGCAATAGTGCCGTCGTCAACCACGGTCACGCCCTTGGCCGCGACACGATCGCCGATACGGCCGGAAAACGTGCTGGAGCCCTTGCGATTGAAATCGCCTTCCAGCCCATGTCCGATCGCTTCATGCAGCAATATGCCGGGCCAGCCAGGGCCTAATACCACGGTCATCGGCCCGGCCGGTGCAGCCCGCGCATCGAGATTGACCAGCGCCGAGGCAACCGCTTCGCTGGCATAGGTTTCCAGCAATTCGTCGCTAAAGTAATCGTAGCTGAAGCGGCCGCCGCCGCCGGACGTGCCCATTTCGCGGCGCCCGTCCTGTTCTGCAATGACCGTCAGCGATATACGCACCAGCGGCCGGATATCGGCGGCAAGTACACCGTCGCTGCGTACAACCAACACCACGTCGTATTCGCCGGCGAGTCCCGCCATCACCTGTACCACGCGCGGATCCTTCGCGCGCGCAATGCGTTCGATTTTCTCAAGCAGCTTCACCTTTCCGGTTGCATCCAGCGATGCCAGCGGATCATGCGGCAAATACAGCGAACGGCCGCCGACTGTTTGAATTGACGAAGCGACTTTTACCTTGCCGGCGCCCTGACGGGCGATGGTACGGGTTGCCGCTGCAGCTTCCTGCAGCGCGCTTTCGGAAATTTCATCGGAATATGAAAATGCAGTTTTGTCGCCCGACACGGCGCGCACACCGACACCTTGATCGATGGAAAAACTTCCAGTCTTGACGATACCCTCTTCCAGGCTCCAGCCTTCACTCTTGGTGAATTGAAAATACAGATCGGCATAATCGACGCGATGGGTAAACATTGTCCCCAGCACATTGATCAGCTTCGCTTCATCCAGTCCGAAGGGCGTCAGTAACACATCGCGGGCAATGGACATCGATTGGAGGTTCGGTTCAAATAAATTCATGATATTTGGCGGTCGAAATTGCATCCGCTGGAAAAGGATTGATTCAAAGGATAACTGGATTGTAGAGCATCCGGCAGATCGAACGTTCCTTGGACTGGCGCACCGTTTTTATTGATCCGGCGCGATGAAGTCTCTATTTCATCGCGCTCATTTCTCACCCTCTCCCTCTGGGAGAGGGTCGGGGTGAGGGGATCGGGTTCTAACTTATTCGTTCCCGATCTATAACACAACAAACGATTGCACCTTTATTCGATCAAAATATCAACTTGGCGCATTGGACACATCCGACATTTTCGCAAGGCTGAAAATTACCCCAATTTACGATGTCGGAGCGCCGGCAGGCTTTCACGTACGTCATGAAGATGGTGGGGCTCCAAATCGCCGATTACAAGCCCTTCGCCTTCTGGCAGCACTGTTTTCACCTCACCCCATGGATCGATCAGCATGCTGTGCCCCCAGGTGCGTCTGCCATTCGGATGTTTACCGCCTTGCGCGGCAGCAAGGATATAACACTGATTTTCAATCGCACGTGCGCGCAGCAGTATTTCCCAATGCGCTCTTCCGGTGGTATAGGTGAATGCCGCCGGAACGACGATCAATGCGCAATCGCCCATCGCGCGGTACAACTCCGGAAAACGCAGGTCGTAACAGATCGACAGTCCCACTTTGCCGAACGGCGCATCGAAGCTTTCCACCTGGCTGCCCGGCCTGATCGTGCGCGCTTCATCATACGACTCATCACCCTTGGTAAAACCAAACAGGTGAATCTTGTCGTAGCGCGCGATTCGCTCGCCTGCAGGATTGAACACCAAGGTCGTATTCAAAACCTTATCCGCTTCCGGCGCAACCATCGGCAGCGTTCCACCGATCAGCCAGATGCGGTGTTCCCGCGCGAGCTCCGCCATGCAAGCCTGAATCGGCCCCCCACCTGGCTGCTCCGCATGACCGATCTTGTCGGTTTCGTGCATGCCCATTACGGGCCAGTATTCGGGCAACAGCACAAGCTGCGCTCCAGCGCTGGCAGCTTGCCGAATCAGGCGTGTCGCGGTCGCGAAATTCTGCTCAAGCACCGGCGTCGAGACCATTTGAATCGCGGCGATTCTTATCGATTCTTCAGCCATTTTGTTCATTACCTGGTTTGACAGCGGAGGATCCAGCCGGCGCGGAAGATTCGGTTCCGCTCTTGCGGTCAATTTTTCTGATTGCCGGCTCCTTCCAGGGGCCGGTGATTTCATATTCTACAGTGAACGCCCGCATCAAGGGATCGCGCAAAAACAGTTGCGCCAGGAAGGAACCCAGACCGACCACCGGATTGACGACCAATCCATATACCAGCGACGCGGCGCCGGCATTGATTTCCGGAATGATCACGACACGCAGATTCTGCGATTCTTCCGCAATGTCGATTGTTCCATCCATCAGTACCACGGCACTGACGCTGCGCATCTTGAAATTGTCGGTATTCAATGTGCCGTTGGCAATTGTCGCGGTACCGACAACGCCGTCAAATGCATAGCCTTCGGAGAATACGTCGCGGAAATCCAGGTTTAGCCTGCGTGGCAGCGACTGAAGACTGAGGACTCCCAACAGCTTCGCAGCGCCCGGATCGACCTTCAGAAATTGTCCGGCGGCCATATCAAGATGCAGCTGGCCGGAAAGACTGGGAATGTCGAGCGAAAACGGCAAACCCTTCCAGCTGATATTGCCATCCATTTTCCCTTTGCCACCGCGCAGTACGTTGACAAAGCCGAAACGGTCGAGCAATTTTCCTGCATCCTCTATATCGAGCGCGTAAGTCAGATTGGTCGTACTGTCGGCATCTCTGGACGTCCACTTTCCTGCCGCCTTGAACGTCGCATCGGAATTTTCGATAGCCAGTTTTGTTATATGCCATTCGCGGCCCGTTTCCCCGCGCCTGTTATTCGCAATTAGTTCAAGATGGCCGAATTTTTTCCCGAACAATTCAAAATTTTCGGCCACGATATCGAGCGCCGGAAGCTGTGTCGATGTGTTTTTTCCTTCCAGCAAATCGGTTACGTCCGACGCCGCCGATTGCGGAATGATCAGCGATGCGAGGCGGGCGGTGACTTTCCCCAAGCCGCGCCCGGAGCGCGACTCGGTCCACGTGACATAGCCCGATGCCTGAGCCGAATCGATGTTGGCTTGCCATACACCTTTTTGATGCGACGCACCCACCACCACGTTATCCAGTTTCTTGCCCATCACGATCAGTTCAGCCGCTCGCGCAGCCAATATGTCGGGCTCGATGTACTGCGTGATTCCTAGCATGCCGGACGCCGGCGCAGCAACGGGTTCAACCGGTTTGTCATTCCCGACGATCGACGTCACGCTTTTGCGCCACGCATCGATATTGAGCGACTCCAGGTCGACATTGGCGATCAGGCCGTCATCAGGCTGCGGTGCCGGTACGTTCACGCCAATACCGCCTCGCACCACTTCCCATGAACTATTTTTCTCGACGGATTTTTGCCGCAGATACCGGGCCGAAATCGCCGACCCGAGCGATATTTTTATTTCATCGCGCAGCATCGTCAAATCGTCGGAGGGCAGGCCAGCCACCTCTAGCCTTAGCGGCATGGCGTCCTGCGCCGTCTTGCGCAACGGCGCAGGGAAATCCAGCTCGACACCCTTCAGCCCCGACTCGACCACGATTTCCGGCCGGCCGTTTCTTACATTGATGCTTGCGTTGTAATGCGACCCGCCGTTGATTTGCTGCAGCAATCGTTGCAAGCCCGATCCGGCAAATGTTTTTTTCAAGCCATCCGCGGTCAGGCTGCCGTCCACTTTCATTGCAATTGCACCGTCGCTTTGCGTGCCGCCAACCAATGAAACCGGGCCACCGAGGAAATTCGCCCTGATGCCGTTTAACGTAAATCCTTTTTCATGAAACTTCAATTCACCGGTCGTTTGCAGGATCGGTGGCATCGCTTCCTGCAATACCACGGTATTGCCCGCGAACCGCAGTGTGCCCTGCACTTTGCTTTGCTCCAGGCGCGCCAGCGGCATCTGCAAGTTCAGCGAGAGCTTTGCATTGCCGCCGGCCTTGATCCCGTCGGTGAAGTTGGCGATCCAGCCGGTGACCGGACTGTCGTTTGCATATCGCAGAAATTCCTGCAGGGGACCAGCCGCTTCACCTTCGATATCGAGAAGGAGATCATTTGCCAGAAGGTCTGGGATAACGGCGTTGACATCGGACAGAACCACTCCGCCGGTCTTGGCGCTGTCGGCTTTGATCACCATGCTGGACCGGTCCACGGAAATAGTGCCGTTGATTTCTTCCAGCAGCGGCCAAAGCGGTGCCTTGCCGTTCTTGGCGAAGTCGCCAGGTGAGTATTCCAGTGTTCCGTTTTCGATTTTTCCAGCAATCGTGAATCGACTCTTTGATTTACCGGTCGGCTTTTCCGCATTGAATGGAAACTGCGCCGGATTGCCTTTCAGCGTTAGTGCGACATCCCGCGCTTTGCCGGCCTTCAGAGCACCGGTCAGCCACTGGCGCAGATTTTCCGGTGTCTGCAGCGGCAGATAGCGGCCGACTTTCGTGACATCGAATTCTGAAATCCTGGCCGACAAGTCGATCATGTCCGGTACTTTGGCATTTTCCTCTCCCAGGTGCATGCGATGGCTGCCGGAAAGCGAGCCTGCAACGCCTTCCTGGACAAAGCTCATTTCCTCGACTTGAAAAAGCAGTTGATCCCTGGCCTGGAATTCCCAGTTCGCCTTCAGGTCAAGCTTCTCGAAGGGCATGGCCGGCTCGACAAAATAACCTGGTAAATGCAATACTGCATTGCTGGAGCTCAGTGTAAGAAGTCCGCCGCGCTCGCTTGCATCAACCCGGCCGGTTAGATTGTCGAAACCGGGAATGCCCGGCATCGCCGGTTGTTCCGGCACGCGTCCGGCTTTGGCGCGGTACGGCCGCGGTACCTGCGGGTTCAGCGTCAGGCCGGCAAACTCTCCTCTTACCGCATAGGCCGCAATGGCCGGATAAGTGCCCTGCCACTTCGCGGAAAAATTCTTCAATGTCCCGCGCGGCGAATAATCGGTGAGAATCTGCAATTGACTTGCAGGGAGTGGAAGACGCTCGATGAATTTGGTCAGCGTATGCAGATCCAGTTCGGTTGCGGTTACTTCCGTTTTCTCCGGCTCGCTTGCGGTCGCCGCAGAAAACGATTGGCTGATCGTCGTCGTCGGCAGCGTCAAGCCGTCGCTCGTTTCCATCGAAAAACCAGTCAAGGCGATCCTGTAACCATGCTCGCCGAATCCAGGCGGGCCGTCCTTTGGCTCCGCGCCGAGCTCTTCACGCGCCGATACGCGGCCGTTGACCCGCACCAGGTTCAACGGCTCCAAATCCTTTCGCAAGCGCGCCGTGACGTTCGATAACGTCAGATCGGCGGTGAAATCGGCGATCCTGGCATGATCGAAGTGCAGCCACGCCCGAACCGATCCGAGTCCGCTTTGCATCTCGAACGGATAATCAAAATACGGCTTCCAGGCCGCCAGATCCGCATCTTGCCAATCCGCATACACGGTGCCGGCCCAGGACTTGATATCGGAAATCCGTCCGGCAAAATAAGGGTGATCGAAATCGGCCCGGATATCGATCGGCGCGGCAAATTCTGCCGGCGGAGTCGCCTTGAATGCGAATTTGTGATTTCGTCCGTGGTTGTGAAGTACCAGATCCACATTGTTCAACACCAGCTCAGGTGCGCCGCGCATCTTGTCGTTCCAGCGCACCCATCCATCGCGAATGACGATTTCTCTTTGCGACAAGACCCAGTCGGCGCCTTTTCCGTCACCGCTTGCAGTCGGGTCGATCAAGGTTCCGGCAACGAAGAGCCTGCCTTGTGCGTCCCGTTCGATGTCCATATCGGGCCGGCTGATTTCGAGCGTATCGAGCCGCAGGTCCGCCGCCATTGCCGACCACCACGACACGGTGGCGGATATCCTCGGCAGGTTCAATGCCTGCTCACCGGCCTTGTTATAGACGATCACATTGTTCAAGGTCAGATGGGGGCGCAACCCGCGCCACGACGCATGAATGGTCGCGATCGACAATCGATTTCCAATTGCATCGCTCGCTATCTGCTCGACCTGCGGTTTGTAACGGTCAATGTTGGGCAATACGACATAACGCAACGCCAGGAACAACATGCAAAATGCAAAATAGGCAATCACCGCTGCACCCAGCACGATGCCAAGGACATGATGGGTGGCAGAGTTGACGATTCGATAGCCTTCTACGGTCGTAAGCCAATAACTGGCTAAGCGACTCTTGATCTTGCTTGAGCTGGTCGGTTCAGTGGACATCAATCAGAAATGTAAAGCGAATGGCCCGGCGAAATTAAAATGGTTTAACTGACAAGCTGGACCGCATGTTCGCATGGATATGAAAATCCTTGTGCAGACAGACTTGAAAAAAGCCTAAAATATCTTCTTCTTCCATTCCGAGCGCGCTTCCTTTGACCAACGCAAATGCTTCCCGGTTCTATACGCGTTGGATAGACGCGGACCACGCTCGCGCCGCAATGGTAGCCGAGCTTGCGGAATTATCGTTGACCCGGGCTATTTTTGCTCAAGTATTACAAAATGAAACAGCCGCCGGCATGTCGCTGCCGCGCGCGATGCGACGGCTACGCAATCTGGTCATTGCCACGCTCATAACCCGGGATCTGGACGGCAAGGCCAATCTGGCCGAGGTGGTTGGCACCATGTCAGCATTCGCCGATTTCGCGATACAGACTCATGTCGCCGCAGTCGGCTTGGACATGATCGCGTTGCATGGCGAGCCGATCGGCCAGGAATCCGGAAACGTTCAGGAGCTGATCGTACTGGGCATGGGCAAGCTGGGTGGCGGCGAGCTCAATGTATCGTCCGATATCGATCTGATTTTTGTCTATCCGGAAGATGGAGAAACCCGGGTTACTGCGCCAGAACAGCGGCAATTGTCAAATCACGAATTTTTCACGCGCTTCGGCAAAAAACTGATCGGCGACCTGTCTGCGATTGCAGAAGACGGATTCACTTTCAGGGTCGACATGGCGTTGCGGCCGAACGGTGCGTCCGGCCCGCTGGTTGCCAGCTTCGGCATGGTCGAGGAGTATCTGATTGTCCAGGGCCGCGAATGGGAACGTTATGCATGGGTCAAGGCGCGTGCGGTGACCGGGCGCAGCGACGACATCGCAGCCCTGGAAAGCATCGTGCAACCGTTCGTGTATCGGCGCTATCTGGATTTCGGCTCGATCGATGCAATGCGCAGCATGCATTCGCAGATCCGGGCTGAAGTGCGACGTCAGGAAGCAAGGCATCCGGAGCGAAGCAACAACGTGAAGCTCGGGCGCGGCGGTATCCGCGAAATCGAATTTCTGGCGCAGGTATTCCAGTTGATTCGTGGCGGCCGCGATCCGGCACTTCGCGACCGCTCCACGCGCGCGACGCTGAAGATACTGGCGCAAAAAAATCTGTTCGACGCCGAGGTGGTAGACCAGTTGCTGGATTCCTACACATTTCTACGCAACCTGGAACATCGCCTGCAGTATCTGGACGATACGCAAACCCACAGCTTGCCTGCGAACGACGACGACCTGTTGACAGTCTCGCGGATGGCAGGATTTCCGGATACCGCGTCGCTGTTATCCACTCTGGAGTCGCATCGCGCACTGGTTGCCGCCCAGTTCGACGCAATATTCAGCGACAAGAGAAACGGGCAAAGTTCCGATTCTGGTGTGAACGATGATTCCGGGCACTGCGCGTCAGTTTCCGTTACCGATACCAGTGACGCAATCGAGGCGCAGTTGATTGCGCTGGAATTCGATGATGCGACCGCCGCATCCCAGAGACTGCTGTCGACGTGGGAATCTCCGCGGCTGCAGGCACTGCCGCAAGCCAGCCGGGAAAAACTTGTCGGGCTGGTAAACACCGCGTTACCGATGATTGCCGAGATCACCGAAGCACGCACTGCGACGCTCGGCCGGCTGATGGAATTTCTCGAAGCGATTGCGCGCCGCGCCGCCTATCTCGCGCTGCTGACCGAATATCCTCACGCGCTGAAACGGGTAATCCGCATGATGGCGGCCAGCGGCTGGGCAGCCAAATACCTGACGCTTCATCCTCTGGTTCTCGACGAGTTGCTGGACGATCACGCTCTGGACGCCGTGCCGGACTGGCCCGCTTTCGCGCAAGAGTGCCGCACGCAACTGGATGCCGTGCCCGGCGACACCGAGCGCCAGATGGATGTATTGCGTGAGTTGCATCATGCTCAGTTGTTCCGGCTTCTGGCGCAAGATCTGGAAGGTTCACTCACGGTCGAACGGCTGGCCGATCATCTGTCATCACTGGCCGATGTACTGGTCTCGGCCACCCTTCACGCTGTGTGGCAAACCGTGAAAGACCGGCATCGCGAAATTCCAAAGTTCGCCGTGATTGCGTACGGCAAACTCGGCGGCAAGGAACTCGGCTACGCATCCGACCTCGACGTGATATTTCTGTATGACGACGACCATCCGGACGCACCGATGAATTATGCCAAACTGGCGCAGCGCTTCATCACCTGGATGACCACGCACACGCCTGCCGGCGTTCTGTTCGATATCGATACCGCGCTGCGTCCGGACGGCGCCAGCGGCCTCCTGGTATTGCCGGTATCGGCGTTCGAAAAATACCAGATGACGTCGGCGTGGCTGTGGGAGCACCAGGCACTGACGCGCGCCCGCTTTTGCGCCGGAGATACCGACATCGGCATGTGGTTTGAAGCAGTGCGGGAAAAGATCTTGTGTCAACCGCGCGACGAGACAAAATTGAAGCTGGAAATCCGGGCGATGCGAAAGAAGATGCACGATGCGCATCCTAATCGCTCACAGCTGTTCGATCTGAAGCACGATTCCGGCGGCATGATCGATATCGAATTCATGGTTCAGTATCTGGTGCTGCACTGCGCCGCACGGCATCGGCAGCTCACTGCAGACCTGGGTAACATCGCATTGTTGAGAATGGCGGGCGAACTTGATCTGATCGATCGGCAGCTGTCGTCCAGGGTCGCGAATGCGTATCGTACCTTTCGCAAACTGCAGCATCAGATCCGGTTGCAGGGCGAAGACCGGGCGCGCGTCAAAATCGAACGCGTGATTAACGAAGTGGCGGACGTAAAACGGCTCTGGTCGGAAATCTTCGGATAGCCGGGCGGACCGTTTCGAAAAAAAATGCCCCGATTCGACGGGGCATTTTCATTTTCGGTTCGTGCCGATTTACTTGGCGGCCATCAATGCCACGGTGGTATCCAGCATGCGGTTCGAGAAGCCCCATTCATTGTCATACCAGGACGAGACTTTCACCAGACGTCCCGACACCTTGGTCAGCGTCGAATCGAAGTTGCTCGATGCCGGATTGTGGTTGAAATCCACCGAAACCAGTGGCTCGGTCTGATAGGTCAGAATACCCTTCAACGCACCGTTCGATGCTTCCTTCATGATCGTATTGACTTCATCTGCGGTGGTGTCGCGTGCGGCGATGAACGACAGGTCCACGATCGAAACATTGATGGTCGGTACGCGGATCGCATAACCGTCGAGCTTGCCGTTCAACTCGGGCATTACCAGGCCGACCGCGGCAGCG
>JAKFFO010000007.1:0-72496 GCA_036675035.1 Oxalobacteraceae bacterium | reverse complement strand
CCCAGTGCCTGGACCCGCAACGGATACGCGCCTTTGCGTTTTGCACCTTCGGTATAGATATATTCGGCAATCGGCGTCGACCCGACAAACGATATCGCCTTGATATCCGGATGATGCAGCAATGCATCGACCGCCACCTTGTCGCCCTGCACTACATTGAATACTCCATCCGGCAAGCCTGCTTGCTGAAACAGCTCAGCCAGCATCAGCGACGGAGACGGGTCGCGTTCGGAAGGCTTCAGGATGAAGGTATTGCCGGTGGCGATAGCCATCGGCGCCATCCAGAGCGGCACCATGACCGGGAAGTTGAAAGGTGTAATGCCTGCGGTAACGCCGAGCGGCTGACGTAATTGCCAGTTGTCGATACCGCCGCCGATGTTGTCGGTGAACTGCGTCTTGAGCAATTGCGGAACACCGGTGGCGAACTCGACGATTTCCAAGCCGCGCGTCACTTCGCCTTTGGCGTCCGACAATACCTTGCCGTGCTCTCGCGTGATGGCGGCTGCCAGATCGTGCTGGTGCCGCTCGATCAGCTCCTTGAACTTCGACAGGATTCGCGCGCGCTTGAGCGGAGCGGTATCGCCCCAGGCTGGTGCAGCAGCGCTTGCGGCGGCTACTGCGGCATTCACCTGCGCCGCGTCTGCCAAAGCAAGCCGACCGCTCACCGCACCGGTCGCCGGATTGAACACATCCTGAGTTCGTCCTTCGGCAGAGTCGACCGCTTGGCCATTAATGTAATGCGCGATGCGCGTGGGAGCGATCGGCCGGGATAAATCGTTCATTAGCATTCCTTTGGTAAAAATCTTCCTTTTTGAGGATATAGCCACTTCAAGGCGGAATCCAATGAGTTATTATCAACACCGATATAAGCAGAACTTATGATGCATTCGACTCGACATCCCACTCTCTTATGGATCTGACCCAACTGCGCGCATTCGTCACCGTGGCCCGCGAAGGCAATCTGACCCGTGCGGCCGACCGGTTGCATCTGACTCAACCGGCGGTCAGCTTGCAGATCAAGGCATTGCAAGCGGCGCTCGGGCTGCAGCTATTCAGCCGCGTGCCCGGTGGCATGGCTTTGACCGATGATGGCGTCAAACTGTTGCCGTACGCCGAGCGAGTGATGGCAAGCGTCGCAGAATTCCGGCAAGGTGCCGATGCGCTGCACAGCACGCTGTCCGGCACGCTGGCAATCGGCACTATCCTCGATCCGGAATTCATCCGGCTTGGTCCGTTTCTGAAACGACTGGTGGAAAGTTACCCCCAACTATCGACCCAGCTGCAACACGGAATGTCCGGATGGGTGTTGCAACAGGTAAGAACCGGTGCGCTCGACGTCGGCTTTTACCTGGGTGCGCCCGGCAAGGAATTTCACTACCAGACTCTGACCTCGTTCAGTTACAACGTATTGGCGCCGCGCGGATGGAAAGCACGGGTTGCCGGCAAGAGCTGGCGCGAGCTCGCCAGGCTGCCATGGATCTGGTCGCCACCAGAATCGGCGCACAATCGCTTGCTGACCAAAACTTTTGCACAACTCAAGGTCAGCCCGAACAAGGTTGCGTTGGTCGACCAGGAACCGTCGATGCTCGACCTGGTGAAGTCCGGAGTCGGCCTGTCGCTGGTGCGTGAATCGATTGCCTTAAGAGAAGCCCATGCGCACGGCCTGGTGATCGCGGACGCAGTCAGCTTAAAAACCGATCTGTCGTTCATCACACTTGCCAAGCGTCGAAACGAGGCAACGATTGCAGCGGTTTTCGATTTATTGACGAATCTTTGGGGAAGCTGATGGGAAGTTGGCGTCGAGCCTGAACAGGCTGTGGAAAAAGCTATGAATATCCGTTGGATGGACTGTTGATAACTTCAAAATCAGGAAAACAAATTTTTTTATCAAGAATCCGTCCTGTCCGGATACACGCGTTATGCAGCAGTTATGCGCTTCTCAAGCTATTGATTCCACGCTTGTATACCGGGTTATCCACAGAAATGCAGCCGTGTTAACAACTACTACTAATCGTATATATAAACAATTATATAAAACCAGAAGCTTCTCGCCGCCTACCCGTTCCAGACAAATACATGCGTAAAAGGAAAGATTGAATCCGATCCCGAATTCAGAACAGTCGACAGCTCTGCTTAAACTCCCGGCTCAAGAAAAGGCTTGCGCATCAATTCGGTCATTTGACTTGCCGGAACCGGTCTCGAAATAAAGAAGCCCTGTACTTCATCGCAGCGAAGTGTGCGCAGGATATCGAACTGTTCCCTGGTTTCGACGCCTTCGGCCACCACGCTCATGCCCAACGCGTGTGCCATCGACACGATCGCCTTGAAAAAGATATCGCCTTCCTTCTTCTTTCCCAGCTCCGCGGTAAATGCCTGATCTATCTTCAACACATCCATGTCCAGCCGCTGTAATTGCGCCAGCGATGAATACCCGGTTCCAAAATCGTCGATCAACAATTTGATGCCGGATTCACGCAGCGCCGCCAGTTGCGCATCAACGTCGGCTTGTTCTCCCAGCATTGACGATTCGGTGATTTCCAGTTCGACCATTGCCGAAGGAATTTCATAACGACCGATCGCAGCGATGCAATATTGTTTTATGTTCCCCTGATTGAATTGCTGAGCCGATACGTTGATCGAAACCGGCACCACATTCAAATTCAGCGCTTGCCATTCAGCGATCTGGGCACACGCTTTTTGTACCACCAACTCGCCAAGCTGAATCATGGCACCGATGTTTTCCGCCAGAAGAATGAATTCAGGCGGCTCAAGCAAACCCCGTTCCGGATGATTCCAGCGCACCAGCGCTTCCATGCTGCGCAATTCGAAGGTAACGGTATCGACACGCGGCTGGTAATAAAGAATGAACTGATCTTTTTCCACCGCGTCGGTCAGCGCCTGTTCAATCGCACGTTGCGCGGTCAGCTTGCGATCAAGCTCGGCCTCATAAAAGAAATAACGTATCTTCGGAACGGATTTGGATGCATACATCGCGATGTCGGCATTTCTCAACAAGGTATCTGCGTTGTCTCCATGATCCGGATACAGACTGATCCCGATCGACGCCTTGACCATCTTCGCACCTGGCGACAGCTTGAACGGTTCAATGAAAGCGTCGGCAATCCGTTCGGCAACTTCTACAACATTGTCCCTGCTGTCCACCGGTTCCAGAATCACGACAAATTCATCACCACCCAAACGCACCACATTGTCGGTCGGCCGCAGCGCGGATTTAAGCCGCAGCGCAACCGCATGCAACAGTTCGTCGCCGACCGCATGGCCAAAATTATCGTTGATGCTTTTGAATTTATTCAGATCGAGGAACAAAAGCGAAAGCATCGAATGATCCTGTTGTGCACGCTGTATCGAATTCGGCAACGTCGTCATCAACCAGTATCGATTGGGAAGCTTGGTCAGGGCGTCTTCATTGGCAAGCCGGGATAATTCGCGCTCATGCGCCTTGGTATGTGAGATGTCGCGCAAGGTTACCGCCAGTCCGGAACCGGACCGCACCAACCGCTGATGAATCCAGGTAGTCCTCATCAAGCTGTCCGGCGCGACCGCGAAATCGCCATCATGGAAGCCGGTGTTCATCGCTTCCCTATAAATATTCAGCATGACGTTCTTTTCGCTGCTGGACAGTAGTTCGGAAAATCTTTGCCCGATCAATTGATCCTTCTTCAGATTGAAGAATGCCGCGCCCTGTTCGTTACTATCCTCGACAATGAAATCAGAAATATGATCTTTCTCTTTGGAATCGATGATGGCGCCGACCCGGAAGAAGCCCTCTTCACCGCTCTCGGTCGCAAGGCGATATGAATTCCTGATTTCATCGGTCTGATGTTTTCTCCACGCGATTCGCATCGACAATACCGACGCGGTCAGCACAAACATAAACAGCACCAGGCTGCCCCAGAACGCACCGGTCTTGTAACTGTTCCACGACGCGATGTACGGCTTCATCACTTCTTCTTCCGCAAGGCCGGCCAATACCACAATCGGATAATTCGGAACGTTTTGCCAGGCGATAAATCGATCCTTGTTATCGGCAAACCACCGGTCGCCGTCGAACCAATCCGTACCTTGAGCCGAGTCAAATGAAGGAATTTCCCGCAATGCGTGCATGATGTCGCCATCATTGCCGGCGCCTATCCGCGCCATGCGAACCTTGCCATCCCGGCCAAGCGCCGCCAGTATTCCATAGTTACCGAGGCTGGCGCCGCCATAAAAAGCCGCCAGCATGTCCGTTTCAACGGAGACCAGCATCATGCCGCTGAAAGAACCGTCCTCCGCTTCCAGACGGCTCGTAAAATGGATAACTGGCTTTCCGGAAATTTCGTCCATCACCGGCAAACCGATTTGGATATCGCGGGATTTTTGCGTCTTATGAAATTCGAAAATTTCCTGGTCGACCAAAGGTATGACCACTTCCGGTGGCATGGTGCTGGTGATCGACTTTCCTTCACTGTCGATTACCGCAACGAAATTCAATAATGACGGAGGGATGATACTTACCTTCAGAAGTTCCTCCAGTTTGAACTTGCCTCCTTCCTGGCGCAATTCATATTCTATGAATTGCGCAATCTGATCGATCTGTTCAATCGCCCGGCTCAGATGCAGTGCATAATTTTGTGCAATTGCCGATGCATCTTTCAATGCAATATCGGCAATTGCATTTTTCTCGGCTTCTATTTTTGTGAATACAAGATTCCAGACAATGCCTATGCCGATCAATCCCAGCACCGGCCAGAAAATAATGGAAGGTATGCTTTCTCTGAGGAATTCGCATCGTTTGATAAAACCAGTTAGCCAGCCGCCGCTTCGCTTGTCAGCCATGACCTGAGTTTCATTTCGGAGAAGAGAAGTCGAAGGTGGTATCTTGCTTGCAAACGTCGGGTAAATGCCCTGTTTCCTCAGGGACGGCGCCAGTTTTTAATCTTAGAAATTTTTTTGTACCGGAGCTTAATTTGACGCAAACCTTACTTCGATAAATGTTTCAACGACTGTTAAGAAAGGTGACACCGGAATTATTCTGCTTTTCCATTTCGCGGCGACCTGGATCGGTTGCGCTCTGATTTTTCCGGCGCAGGAGCGGCAGGATTTTCCTTCGCCTGTTCTATCAATTTTGCACAGCCGCTGTCTTTTCGTGCCCCTGCATTAATCAGAGGCAGCAGAGCAGTCACTGCAGGCGCCAATATTCCCAGTACAATCGCGCTTCCTGCCTTGGCTGCCAACACTTCCTTGTCGATCGCAATCTCGGGATCTGTGAAATTACCCCTGACATAAATAGGCGCGCGCAACGACATCAGTCGCAGTTCCTTGCTTTCCGGCTTGATCGTCAGATCCAGTTGCTCGGTCGCCAGATTGATTTTGCCAGTCACCTGCAAAAGTGCTTCTTCGGTATCGACCACAAAAGTTCGCACTTGCATCAAGCCATCGGTCACCTTGAATTCACTGACCAGGCAATTGAGCTGTACCTGCCTGTCGCCAAACAACTTGGTAAGAACCATGCTTCCGACATTGAGACCAACCGTTTCCAGTAACAACTTGCTGACGGTGCCGCGGTCGATCACCATTTTTACTTCACCATTCGATGACGCAAGCAATCCGGCAACCGAGTTTCCGGTGCCGGACAGCAATGCGTCGCCGTCGACTTCGCCCAGGCTGGCCTGCATCGATTCGACCGCTGGAAACAGTTCTTTAAGTTTCAGGCGGCGCGCCGACATTTTCATTTCGGCCTTGATCTTCTTGCCCTGGCCATCCAGTTCGATGGTCGAAACCAGATTCCCGCCGGCCACGCCGAAATTAAGCGGCGTCAATGACAGTACCCCATTCTTCATATGGAGTTCGGCCACCAGATCGTCGATGGGCAGGCTTTCGTCACGCACGATCTTGCGTGCGCTGAACTTCACGTCTGCATCGAGGCTGGTCCAGCGCTTGGTGCGGAACTGTTGTTCCGGCAATGCCTGGTTGTCGGCGGGAGCTGGCTCCTTCCTAGCGGTACCGGTATCGGCGCCGATCAACGGGCCCAAGTCGGCAAAGCGCAGTTGCTTCGACACCAGCGTGCCGCTCAGATACGGCCGCGGTTGCCGCGATTCATACCTGATGTTGCCGGACAAATCGCTGGACCCGACCTTGCCGCTGAATTTCTGGTAAGTCCAGTCGCGGCCGTGTTGGCCCATGGTGCCCTGCAAATGACCTTCAGTGGCAAACGGCGGCGTCTTCGGCAGTAGCACGCCGGTAATCGGGTACAAATGGGCCATGCTCGCGCCAGACAGCTTTAATTGGATATCTACCGCCGCCAGGCTTCTGGGTTTGGTCAGGGTGCCTTTGACTTCGATTTCGGTTTTCCCAACCCGCAGCGCGGCATCGATCGGATACGGCTGCTCCTGCTCACGCAGCGCCAGGATTGCGCCGGCCTTGCCGCTGCCACTGACCTTGTCACCGTTGAGACTGCCGGCAATTTTCCAGCTGATCTGATAGCCGCCCGCTTGTTCGTGGCCTTCCAGCGAATCGATTTCAACCGTGACATCCGCGTCCTTGATCGCATCGACTACCCGAACCTTGCCTTCATTCATTCCGAGCTGTCCGAGTTCGAATTTCCACGCGGATGGTTCGCCTGACGATTCCAGCGTCCAGTTGTTCTTGCCATCTGCCGCACGCTGCAACACCAGGTCCGGTTGATCGAGAAGCAGTGTCGGAATCACGATTTCCTTGCGCAACAACGCGAGCGGATTGAGTGAAAACCTGATGTGCGCGATCTCGGCCATGTTCGGCGACGCATTCGCCCAGTCCGGATTGCCGAGGATCACGTCCTTGGCGCTGAACAGCGGCCATGGAATCATGCCGCGCCATCCGGATTCATCCGATTCCGCACGATGCCAGGTCAGCGATAGATCGCCATTGATTGCAAACGGGCGCTCCGTTGCCTCCTCGACGCGCGAACTGAGCCACGGCTTGGCGTGATTCCAGTCAAAGGTCGCGAGCAACAGCACACACAGCGCCAGTACGGCAAGAATGCCGATACCGGTCCACTTCAATGCTTTCATATTGCGCGCCATGCAAGTGAGACCGGCGCGCGCGCTTCCGGTTCGGCCAGGCAACTTTCCCGGTATGCGCTGAGTCAAGCCGGCGCTGTTTTAACGTGACTTGCGATATAAACTGCTCCGATGCACAGCCCGGTGCAGTACCGCGCTGCAATTATCCAGTCAATGTCATCAGGCTGGCATTT
The DNA here is from genome assembly GCA_036675035.1 of Oxalobacteraceae bacterium. Lineage (GTDB taxonomy): Bacteria > Pseudomonadota > Gammaproteobacteria > Burkholderiales > Burkholderiaceae_D > MESE01. The sequence goes on along the minus strand of JAKFFO010000007.1, from coordinate 65,265 downwards.
CCGCCGGCAGCGCTGCTGTTGATCGACAACGCGCGTTCGGCGACCAGGCGCCAAAGCGGTATCGCGCGTTCTTCATCGGTTTGAATTACCGGTACCAATCCCTCGGTATCCTCGTTCGCGGCAAGCGCGATGCGCAAAACCGATGCAAGCGGTACTTGCGCCAGTGCAAGCCGGACTGCAGATGCGCCAGCGTCGATTCGCTCCAGCACCTGTATGCGCTGCCGAATCATGGTTGGCAGTGACGCCGGGATCAGCGCGACTGTCTCGCGCGGCACGGCGATCGTATTGCCGGTTGCCAGCGCCGCAGCACACTGGTTCAACAGTCCGGCGCTGCTTGACGCGGTACACAGGATGACACCGCGCGCGCCAAACGAAAGCGTGTTGCGCTCGCCGGTCGGGCCAGGCAATTCCACGAGTTTGCCAAGCAAGGTCGTGCGTGCATACTGTTGGCCGAGCCTGCAAAGGCGTTCCTGACCTTCGATGCCGGCCCATGCGATCAAGGCTGCGAGTCCTGCATCGGGGGTTGCTTGCGTCATGCGCCGCGCATCATCGATCAGGTGGCCGGGGTCCGGATCAAGCTGCAATCGCTTCAAATATAGCGGGCCTCCGGCCTTGGGCCCGGTGCCGGACTTGCCTTCTCCGCCGAACGGTTGCACACCGACCACCGCACCGACGATATTCCGGTTGACATAGATATTGCCGACATGCGCGCGCGTCGCGATGAAATCGATCGTTTCGTCGATCCGGGAATGAATGCCGAGCGTCAAGCCGTATCCGCTTGCATTGATCTGTTCCACCAGTTGCGGCAAATCTTCGCGGCGATAGCGGATCACATGCAATACCGGCCCGAACACTTCATGCGTCAATTCCGACAACGACGCGATTTCCAGCAGCGTCGGTGCAACGAAAGTGCCGAGGCGATGTTCGTGCGGCAACGGCAGTTGATAAAAATGCGTTGCCTGTTGCTTGAAGCGATCGATATGTTGCAGCAGACCGGCTTGCGCTTCGGTATCGATCACAGGACCGACATCGGTTTCCAGCACCCCGGGATTGCCAACACGTAATTGCTGCATTGCGCCGCGCAACATCGAGATCGTGCTGTCCGCGATCTCCGCTTGCAGGCACAGTACGCGCAATGCCGAGCAGCGCTGTCCGGCGCTGTCGAAAGCCGACGCAATCGCGTCCTGCACCACTTGTTCTGGCAATGCGCTGGAATCGACGATCATCGCATTCTGACCCCCGGTTTCGGCGATGAATGGAATTTCGACCGACTCATTCGCGGCGCGCTGCGCCAGGATGCGGTTGATCGATTGCGCTACCGCGGTCGAGCCGGTGAAGATGACGCCGCGCACCCGTACATCGGTCGTCAATTGTGCACCGACGATGTCGCCGCGGCCGGGCAATAATTGCAAGGCGCTGCGCGGCACACCGGCCTGATGCAGCAGTTCGACCGCGCGGCAAGCGATCAACGGCGTTTGTTCGGCCGGCTTGGCCAGCACCACGTTACCGGCCGCCAGCGCAGCGCTGATCTCGCCCGTAAAAATCGCCAAGGGAAAGTTCCACGGACTGATGCATAGCACCGGGCCCAGCGCCGGCGCCATCGATGTGTCGCGCGCCTGCTGCGCGTAATAGCGCAGGAAATCGACCGCTTCGCGCACTTCGGCAATCGCGTTCGGCAGCGACTTGCCGGCTTCGCGGATCGCCAGCGCCATCAACTCATGCCGGTGCGTTTCGAACAGTTCGGACGCGCGCATCAATGCGGCGGCGCGCGACGATGGCGGCACCGATTGCCAATCCCCAGCGCAGGCCGCCGCTGCCGCCAATGCGGTTTCGATATCCGCGGCATTCGCGTCGATTACCCGGCCGACGATATCGCGCCGGTCGGCCGGGTTGGAAATCGTCTGTACCTGCGTGCCGGTTGCGGGTCCGTCCAACAGTGGCGCGGCGTGCCATTGCCGTCTGCCGAGCTGCGCAAATGCATCATCGATTTCGCGCAAGGTATTCTCGTTGGTCAAATCGCAGCCGGCCGAATTTTTCCGTTCAGCGCCAAACAAGTCGGCCGGCAGCGGAATTGCCGGATGCGGCTCGCCATCCCACCGCCGGGCGGCATCAAACGGATCGGCGATCAGCGCTTCGATCGGAACTGCGTCGTCGACAATCCGGTTCACGAAAGACGAATTTGCACCATTCTCAAGCAGCCGCCGTACCAGGTAAGCCAGCAATGTGCGGTGCGAACCGACCGGCGCATAGATACGGCATGGTATGCCTAGATTTCCCTTGCCCACCACCCGGTCGTACAACGCTTCGCCCATGCCGTGCAGGCATTGGAATTCATAATCGGTTATGCCGCCTTCCCGGGCCCAGGTAGCGACGGCCGCCAGCGATTGCGCATTGTGCGTAGCGAACTGCGGATACACGAACTCGCCGGCTGCCAGCAGCTTGCGCGCGCACACCAGGTAGCTCGCATCGGTATTGTCCTTGCGGGTGTACACCGGATAGCCGTCCATGCCGTCGACTTGCGCGCGTTTGATTTCGGCGTCCCAGTAAGCACCCTTGACCAACCGCACCATGAACCTGTGCTTGCTGCGGCACGCCAGGTCGATCAGGTAATCGATGACGAACGGGCAGCGCTTTTGATAGGCTTGCACTACGAAGCCGATGCCATCGAATCCGGCCAGATCAGGATCGAATGCCAACGCCTCGATCAGGTCGAGCGACAGCTCCAGGCGGTCGGCTTCTTCGGCATCGATGTTCAAACCGATATCGTACTGCTTGGCGAGTGTCGCCAACTGTTTCAGGCGCGGCAATAACTCGAGCATCACGCGCTTGCGCTGTGCGCGCGAATAGCGCGGATGCAGTGCCGACAGCTTGACCGAAATGCCCGGCCCGTTCCTGACGCCGCGCCGGTTCGACGCGCGGCCGATCGCATGAATCGCTGTTTCATACGCATCGTAATAGCTCGATGCATCGAATTCGGTCAGCGCCGCTTCGCCCAGCATGTCGTAGGAATATCGGTAGCCGCGAGCCTCTGCGGCGCGGCTGTTGGACAGCGCTTCTTCTATGGTCTGGCCGGTGACGAATTGGTTGCCGAGCATGCGCATTGCCAAATCCATGCCCTTGCGAACCAGCGGCGCGCCGCCCTTTGCAATCAGCCGTGTCAGCGCGGATCCTAGACCGCGTTCGCTACTGCTTTCGACCAGCTTTCCGGTCACCAGCAGACCCCAGGCGGCGGCGTTCACGAACAGCGATGGCGACTCGCCCAGATGGCGTCGCCAGTCGCCTTTGCCGATCTTGTCCGCAATCAGGCGGTTGGCGGTGTCGCGATCCGGAATCCGCAGCAATGCTTCGGCCACGCACATCAGCGCGATGCCCTCTTCCGACGACAATGAAAATTCATGCATCAGTGCGTCGACCCCCGATGCTTGCGTGCGCTGCTGCCGTACCGATTGCACCAGGCGCTGCGCCAGCGCGCGGATTGCCGGCTTCGATTCGTCGTTGCCGAGGGCTTCCGCAAGCAGCGAGCGCACGGCTTTTCGCTCGTCGCGCCGGTAGGCGGCGGTGATCGCCGCGCGAAGCGCGGACGGTGCCGACCGAAAGCTTGCCCGAACTGCAAAAAGCGGCGTGCTTTCAGATTCGGCGGCGGCTTCGGAGGGGCTGTTGGAGTTGGCAGCAAGTGGCATCATGGCAGCAGGAAACAGCTCATTCAAAGGGATTTGGATAATTCGATTTTATGAGTTGTTTAGGGATATTAATTCTGGTATTCGCTGTTATTATCAAAATTAAATAGAGTACTGAATAAAAATTCCGAATTAAATTTCCTTGAAAAATGCTTATGCTCGACAAGATCGGTAAAAATATCCTGAGGGAATTGCAAAACGACGGGCGTATCAGCAATATTGAATTGTCGGCGCGCGTCAACCTGTCGCCTGCCGCTTGCCTGGAGCGCGTGCGCAAGTTGCAGGAAGCCGGTTACATTCTTGGCTATACCGCGCAACTCAGCCCGCAATTACTCGATGTATCGCTGCTGGTATTCATCGAAGTGGTGCTTGATCGCACCACGCCGGAGGTGTTCGATGCATTCAAGCGCAGCATTCAGGCAATTCCCGAAGTGCTGGAGTGCCACATGGTGGCCGGCGGTTTCGACTATCTGGTCAAGGCGCGGGTAAAGGACATGAACGCGTATCGCGAGTTTCTCGGCAAATCGCTGCTGCAGCTCAAGGGGGTACGCGAGACGCATACCTATGCAGTGATGGAAGAAGTGAAAAGCACCACCAGGCTGGCGATCAAATGACGTTGCCCAATACATGACCGATAGCGTGAAATCGTTGAAGCCGTCTCCGCATAACCCCGGTCTGGCCGGGTCCGTCTGCGCGCTCGGCATCAATCAAATCATTTCCTGGGGCGCCTTCTATTACACGATTGCGGTGCTGGGCGAGCCCATGCAGCGCGATCTCGGCGTATCGCAGACCCTGTTGTTCGGCGCGTTCACGCTCAGTCTGTTCCTGTCCGGGCTGGCGGCGCCGCTGGCCGGAAAACTGATCGACGAACGCGGTGGACGCATCGTGCTGTCGCTCGGTTCCTGTGTCGGTGTCGTTGCGCTGCTTCTGTTTGCGACCGCAAGCGGTCCGTTCACGCTGGTGCTCGCGTCGGTGACGGCAGGCGTTGCGATGGCGGCCACCTTGTATGACGCCGCATTCGCGGCGCTGAATCAGATCGCCGGGCAGGCTTACCGGAAATCGATTACCGCGCTCACATTGTTCGGCGGCTTTGCCAGCACCGTATTCTGGCCGCTGTCGCAAGTGCTGCTCGACGCGATCGGCTGGCGCCAGACACTCGCGGTGTATGCAGGTCTGCAGCTGCTGGTTTGCCTGCCGCTCCATTGGTGGCTGTTGCCGGCTCATCATGTCGAGGCGGCAACGCACGACCCGGCGGCCGCTTCGGGCGATCCGGCAGCGGCATCGAGCCCGGCTGCCGTCGATTATGCATGGCTTGCGGCGGCGTTCGCGCTGATGACTTTCGTGTCGTCGGCACTGCTGATTCATTTGATTACGTTGCTCAAGTCGGCCGGCCTGAGCGCCAAGGATGCGGTATTCATTGCGGCGCTGATCGGCCCGATGCAGGTGGTAGGGCGCATCCTGGAATTCACGGTCGCGCGCAACATTCGGCCGGTCACGATCGGTACCGTGTCGTTCGTGCTGATGCTGATGGCGGTGATCGTTCTGTATTTCGTGCAAGGCCTGTCGCTGCCGGCGTTCCTGTTTGCCGCATTCTTCGGTTTCAGCAACGGCATCATGACCATCGTGCGCGGCACGGTGCCGGCCGCGCTGTTCGGCCGCGTCGGATACGGCGCGCTGCTGGGCAAGCTGGCCCGCCCGTCGTTCATCGCCAGAGCGATCGCACCGGTGATTTTTTCAATGGCGATGACCGCAGGGCTGATGCGCGGCGATGCAGTTCTTGCGCTGGTTGCATGCGCATTGCTGTCGGTGATCGCATACCGGTTTGCGATCAAGAGGGCGTCTGTTCCCGCTTGACCGGCGGATAAACCGGATCGGCTAGAACGCCGGCGCCGTCGTGATTGCCGTCAAGTGCTGGCGCAGCCACTTATGCGCCGGACTGCGCGCATCGCGCTCGTGCCACAGCATATCGATATGGATTTCCGGCATCGGAAACGGCAGATCCTTGGCGATCAATGCGCCCGTCATCCCGGTCGATGCGATCAGATGGCGCGGCAGCACGGTCACCAGGTCGGAACTGGCAACCACCCGGCCGCCGGTAAAGAACTGGTTCACTGTCAACAGAATCCGCCGCTCGCGGCCGAGTTGCGCGAGTGCGTCGTCGACCAGGCCGCGCGCGCGGCCGGAAAAGCTCACCAGCAAATGGTTGGCCGAACAGTATCCGTCCAGCGTCAGCGGGCCTTTTGCCAGCGGATGATCCTTGCGCATCACGCATACATATTTTCCGGAATACAGCTGCTCATGCCGAATCGGCGTATCCGGCCCACCGGTCAGCTGTGCCACCACACCGGGGAAAAAACCGATCGCCAGGTCTATGTCTCCGCGCAACAACATCGGCCGCGGTTCGCGCGTCATCAGCGGCGACATGCGGACCTTGATGCTCGGCGCCTCGCGCTCGATCGATCGCACCAGTGCCGGCAACCACAGCGCCGCCGTTGCGTCTGCCATCGCCAGATGGAAAGTCACGCGCGCATTAGATGCGTCGAACTTGGTCGGCATCACGGCTTCTTCAAGCTCCGACAATGCGTGCCGTACGGTCGGCCACAGCGCTTCTGCATGCGGCGTCGGTTTCACGCCATGCGCGGTACGGATCAGCAATTCGTCGCCGAGTGCGTCGCGCAAGCGCTTCAGCGCATTCGACACCGCCGGCTGCGTCATCGCCAGACGGTCGGCAGCACGCGTCAGGTTCTGTTCGGTCATTACCGCATCGAACACACGCAGCAAATTCAAATCAAGGGTCAGAAAGCTCATTTTGCCAACACACGCTCGATAAAAGGTAGAAATTGAAAAATCCAGATATTCACAAAAGAAATAGCCGACATCATAAAACGGAATTTGATTTATATCTTGCCGATACCCATACTTGTATCACCAGAGAAAATTTTTGATTGTTGAACAGGAGTTCCAAATGTCGATCCTATCTATTGCCATCCCCGTCGAAGCAGCCGCCAGCGCGGTTCGTCCATTGATCGGACTGGGCGTCTTCGCCGCCCTGTTGATTGTATTCAAGCCGCTGATCGCAGGCATGCTGCGCGCCGCATTGCTTGTCATTACACCACGCAATCAGGCCGGAGAGAGCAAGGAGCGCGATAAATTCCAGGGGGTGCTGATGCTCAACCGCATGGCACGCGAGTACGAATCCAGCCAGCCAGGTCTGGCCGCGGAATTGCGGTCGCTGGCATCGCGCGGGTAATACCCGGCGCCGCTGCCAAGTTCCGGTTCCCGGCGTCTCATTAGAAACACCGGGCCCCGGAGCAGCCGGCATCGGTCTCCCTTCCTCTCTTTCAGGAAGAATTTAGCCCCGCAGGCGTCAACGCCTGGCGGGGCTTCTTTTTCGACTCCGGTACACAAACGGCGCGACCACGCCGCAGCGCAAATCATCATTTCGCCGCGCGCGTTGATAACTTTCTACCGAAGCCCAGCGCCACCGACATTACTCCGAGCGCGCTGATCACCAGTACCACTGCGGTACCAAAATGCTCTATCAGCATGCCCGCGACGGCGACGCCGACCGACTGGCCCATGAAAAAACTCGATGCAAATGCCGATACCGCCGCCCCGCGCCGTTCCGGCGCCATCTGGGTTGCATTGATCTGCAACGTGTTGTGGAACATGTAGAACCCGAGGCCGGCAATAAAACAGCCGGGAATGGACCACCACCAGGCCGGTCCGATACCGATTGCGAGCAGCGATCCGCCCAGCAACAACCCGCCCCAACGCGACAAGCCGACTTCGCCCAGGCGCCGCACCAGCGTCCTTGATGCAATCGCAAACAACAGGCCGCCGAATCCGAACAGCATCACCAGCGATCCGGCAGTGGCAAGTGATATCTGGTAGACGCGGTGCACATGCGATGCGATGAACGCGAAACCGCCATACAGGAACGCGCCCTCCAGGAATACCGCCAGCAATACGACACGCGCCCACGGCGCCGCCATCACTTGACCGAACTCAGCGGCGGTACGTCGCACCACCGAGCCTTCCACAATGCGTACGGCCCGCGCATGATCGGGCAAACGCCGGTTCAACATGAATAACGCAACACTGATTGCCGCGAAAACCAGCGCAACGCCGAAAAACGGCAGGCGCCAGCTGAAATAATCCGCTGCCAGGCCGCCGACCAGCACACCGCTCGACAATCCAAGGATCTGGCCGATCAGGAATCGCGCCAATACCGGTTGCCGCTGGTCATACGGCACCACGTCGCCGATCCATGCCATCGACAATGGAATGATCGCGGCTGCGGTGCCGCCAGCCAGCAACCGCGCGCCCAGCAGCGACGGAAAATTCGGTGCCAGCGCGCACAGCGTGGCGGTAATGCCGCAGGCGACACAGGCCCAGGCCACGACCAGATACTTGCCGAAACGATCGCCCAGCGGCCCGAAGAACAATTGCGATACGCCGTACGCGATCGCGAAAACCGTAATCACGTACGACGCCGCGCCGAGCGATACGTCGAAATCCGCGGCAAGGCGCGGCAGCAGCGGATCGGTGACGCGCAGCGATATGCCGCTGGCAAATGCGGCCAGCGACAGCAGCAGTATGGCGCTGCGCGGAAGCGGCGCGGCGGATGCGGATGGGCTCATGGAGAGTGACTGGTTCAGGAATTTTCGGATGGATCGGAGCAGACCGAAGCTTATCGCGGATTGCATCGCGCTGCCCGATCCTTTCCGAATGGCATTGGCGATTCAGCTTGTCTTGTATTTACGCAAATCATCGCTGATCGAATCAAACCAAAATAAGGTTGGCAGGTCCAATTTTGTCAGCCAACCAACACAAGAGCGCCGATTGTGGATTCCAACGACACGCACGGAGATGAACAGCGATGCCAAACGGACAGCGCGCCGCAGCCTTTGAAAAAAACTTCCCGGCCTCGGCTTGCCAAATACCTCTTGGCCGGTGCGGCAGCGCTCGGTGCGGCCGGCGTCATCGGCGTTGCGCTGGGGTACGCCTACCTGATGCTGCTGATTCCGCAAACGCCGGCAATCGATAATTTGCAGCAGGTGCGTGCGATGTACCCCAGCGTCCTGTATACGGCTGACGGCAAGCATCTCGCGACCTTTCGGCAGAATTACCAGGAAGTCGTCACGCTTGCGGAAATCTCGCCGCATGCGCTCGATGCATTGATTTCCACCGAAGACCATCGCTTCTACGATCACAACGGAGTCGATATCAAGCGCACGCTGGCGGCCGTTTTCCATACCGCAGGCGGCGACACGCAGGGCGGTTCGACCATTACCCAGCAGCTGGCGCGCAATCTGTTTCCCGACGAAATCGGCCGCACGCGCTCGCTTGAGCGCAAGCTCAAGGAAATCATTACCGCGATCCGCATCGAACGCGCCTATACCAAGCAGCAGATCCTGGAAACCTACCTGAACACGGTTCCCTTTCTTTACAGCGTGGTCGGCATCGAAATGGCGGCGCGTACCTATTACGACAAAGCCGCAGCCGAGCTCGACGTTCTGGAAAGCGCAACCCTGGTCGGCATGCTCAAAGGCACCAGCTATTACAACCCGGTGCTGAACCCGGAGCGGGCACTGGCGCGCCGCAATGTGGTGCTCGGCCAGATGGTCAAGTACGGCGCGCTTTCCGATGCCGAGTACCAGGCGTTGGCGGAACGGCCGTTGCATGTCGAACTGAACCGGCAAACCGATCCGCCGAGCAGTGCCCCGCACTTCACTGCGCATTTGCGCAAATGGCTGATCAACTGGGCCGACGAACATGAATACAACCTGTATGCCGACGGCCTGGTGATTCACAGCACTCTGGACGACCGCCTGCAGCAAGCTGCGGCACAGGCGGTAGAGAAACAGGCGCAAGTCTTGCAAAACATTGCCGACGTGGAATGGGCAAAAGAATCGACCGCACTGTTATCTCATACGCCTGGCGCTTATGCGCAAATGCGGCCGAAGGTCAAGCCGTTCAGCTATTTCTGGGAAGAGTATGCAGAACTGGAAAATGCATTCATCGCCGAAACAGCCGAATATGCGAAAGCGGTCAAGGCAGGAAAATCCGCAGCCGACGCGCTGGCCAGCCTGAAAGCGAACCCGAAATTCATCGCGCAGCTGCGCGAAAACAAATCGCGGCTTGAAGCCGGCTTGGTCGCAATCGATCCAACGACCGGACAGGTCAAGGCGTGGGTCGGCAGCCGCGACTTCAGCCGGGATCAATTCGATCATGTTGCGCTGGCAATGCGGCAACCCGGGTCGACCTTCAAACCGATTGTTTATGGTGCGGCGCTCGAACAGGGATTGCGTCCGAATCGCCCGTATCAGGACAGCGCCGTTGAAATACTTTCGGTCGACGGCAGCATCTGGAAGCCGACCGACATGGCGGGCGCGAGCGGAAAGACAATGAGCATGCGCGAGGGTTTGATCTTTTCAAAAAATACGATTACCGCGCAAGTGATGCTGGACGCCGGCTTGCCCAGCATCATCAGTCTGGCCGAGGCAATGGGAATCAAGCAGAGCCGGCTGGAAGCGGTGCCTTCGCTGGCACTCGGGACCAGCCCGGTAACCTTGCTGGAAATGGTGTCGGCCTATTCGACGATTGCACAAACCGGCCAGTACCATGAGCCGATTCTGATCAGCCGCATCACCGACCGCCACGGCAAGGTGGTAGCGCAGTTCGGTGCTGCTCCGCAGCGCGCGATGTCGGAAAAAACCGCGGTGGAATTGATCGACATGATGCGCGGCGTGGTCAGGCAAGGCACCGGGCAGGAGGTAAAAAGCCGATTCAACATTACCGCCGATATCGCCGGCAAGACGGGCACCACGCAAAACAATACCGACGGCTGGTTCATCCTGATGCATCCGGAGCTGGTGGCCGGTGCATGGGTCGGATTCAACGACGCGCGGGTGACGATGCGCAGCGACTACTGGGGACAGGGCGGGCACAATGCAATGCTGGTGGTCGGCGATTTCTTTCGCGACACGCTGAAGGCGAAGCACATCGACGTGAAGGCGAAGTTTCCGAAACCGCCGCGGGCGCCGAGATTGATGGTGACCGCGCCGGCCGACGACTGGGCCAGCCGCCCGGACCGCAATAACGAAATGCCGCCATCGGGATACGGCGTGATTACCCGCAGCGACGGCAGCTCGATCATCGTAGGGTCGCAGGAAGTCGAGCCGGTAACGCCGCCCTCCGCTGCCAATCCGGTCACCGCCGAAGCGCTGGGGCGCATCCTGACCGGAATGGGCCGCAATCCTGTTACTGCGCAGCGCGATCAGCCGGCGGCGACCAGTTCCGGAAACAGCGGTACGGACGGCGAAACCGCGTCTTCAACACCGGCGAAAAAAGCGGAGAAGGCGGTAGTGCCACAGCAGCGTGCCGCGCCGGCGTCGCGTTTCGAGCAATTCCCGGCGTATCAGTATCCGGAGTCCTTGCGCTGGTAGCGCATGAATCCGGAACCATTCATCAAGCCGGAGTACGCCGGATTATTTATTCAGGAATGCCCGCACCACCGCGACCGTACGCGCCGGATCTTCTTCGTGCGGCACATGCCCGAGATCGTCGAACACTTCGAGCTGGCTGCCGGCAATATCGCGCTTGAACCAGTGCGCGTTTTCAAGCGGAATCAGCATATCGCGACCGCCCCACAATATCAGTGTCGGCTGCTTGATTGCCTCGATCCGCGAGCCGGAACCCTCGAAATCGGATTGCGCAAAGCGCTGGGCCAGGGCCTTGCGGTTGCCTGCGCGCAGCGTAAGCGCTTCATAGCGATCCACCAGCGCCGGCGTAACGCGCGACGGATCTCCGTACACATTGCGTACGCTAGACTCGACCATACTGCGCGGCAAGGTCACTTCCATCATTTTGTTTACGACCGGCGTGCGCGCAATCGTGAATGCAATCGGCATCGATTGCGGCCGAATCGGATAACCTGCCGCATCGACCAGGATCAATTTGGCCACGCGTTGCGGCGCTTTCTCGGCGACCTGCCATGCGATTTCGCCGCCGAGTGAATTTCCGCCAAGCACGAAGCGCTGCACGCCCAGCGTGTCCATCAAATCCAGGATGAACTGCGTATAGGTTTCATCGCGATAATCGTTCTGCGCATTCGGGCCGGTCAGCCCGAACCCCGGCAGATCCATCGTGATCACGCGGCGCTGCGGCTTGAGCGCGGCGACCCAGCCTTCCCAGGTATGCAGACTGGCCGAAGTGCCGTGGATCAGCACCACCGGTACCGGATCGGTTCGCACCCCTTCATCGCGCACATGTACCTTCAGACCGCGCACGTCGACAAAGGTGGAAGGCGGCGGCGCCCATTGTTTTACCAGCTCATGCACCGGCCGGTCGGGCGCCCAGCTGAACACGAGCATCAGTGCAATTGCTGCAAACAGCAGCACGATCAGCGGCAGCAAGCCACGTACGAGAACTTTACGCATAATTTATATTCGATGAACGAGGTTGAATGGGTGTTTGTATTTGCCGTCGGTATCGCGTGCAGCCCGGCAGCAGGATAACCGAAACCGGATACCCCGGCAAAGCTACTTCGGCGCCGCATCAACCTTGCGCATCAACAGACCGGTGGTCGACACCAGCACGTCGAACTCGGCAGCGACATCGGCCGGCACAAAGGTTGCCGAGCCATATTGCGCGTCGACCAGCGGCGCCAGGAATGCATGCCGTCGCCGCAATTCGAACAGGTCGATCGGCCGTTCCTGCGCCAGCGAATAAACAGTGCGCGGCGCGGCGCGCTCCTGGCCGATGTCGCGATAGCGGCCGGCCAGGCGATCGAGTTCGTACGCGGTATGCAATCCGAGCAGATTCGCAAACGGATGCCATTTCAGGATATGCGCGTCGACATAGACTTCGTCGCCGGCCAGCTCGTATACCGCAACTCGGCCATCGGCAAAATGGACCGTGGCGGCAAAGCGTTGCGGGCCGAGCGGCTTCACGATCAAGTGCGCGGCCACTTCTTCACGGGCAAATGCCTGGTAACCCTGGAGACCGACGGCAAGGCCGATTGCCAGCAGCGCGCAGCAGATCATCAATAGCCCGGATAGCGTTCCCAGCGCAAACCGGAGCGGTCGCTTGCGGATCAAGGCTGCGATACCGCGAAATAGCAGGATGGTGCCGGCAACAGAGAATACGATGGCGGCAAACATGAGCGGCGAACGGAGCAGTTCTGATGACATGGGCGACCTGTTGATTGGTTATTGATACATGCGGCCGGACATCGAACCGGCAAACCTGGTGCTTGATCAAGTCATTATTGCAGCAATAATTCTGCAGTCTGCGATCCGATTTCGGCACCGAGCGCAACCCCCATGCCGTTGCAGCCGAAGCCGAGTGCGACATGATCCGACAGCATCCGCACGATCGGCTGCTTGTCTGCCGCGAAGCCCATCACGCCGGACCAGCGATGCTCGACCCGGACTTCGCGGCCCGGCAAGATCGTTTCGTGCAGCAGCCGTTCCAGTGCCGACTGGATTGTGTCCGTCAATGCCATGTCGGTAGTCGCTTCCGCATCGATTGCGAGATTGCGTCCGCCGCCGAGCAGCACCCGGTTGCCGACGTTGCGGAAATAATAAAAGCCCTGCTCGACATGGTAAGTGCCGCGCCATGGCAGGCCGGCAATCGGTTCGGTAACCAGAATCTGGCCGCGCGCCGGCGCGATGCCGGTATCGCACAGCAATTCGCCGGTGATGCCGTTGGTGCATACCGCGACGCGCGGCGCACGGAAAACCGCATCGTTGCCACGCGCGACATGTACCTGCACTTCGCCGCCGCTTTCTTCCAGTTTCTGCACTTGCGCACCGGTATGGATCTCGATTCCCTGCGCGGCTGCGAGTCTTGCCAGCGCGCGCATGAGCTTGCCGGAATGCACTTGTCCTTCCAGCGGGTTCTTCACAAGCGCTTTCGCTTGCGGTCCGAACCGGCTTGCCGCAAGCGCGGATTCATCGACCGAAAAAACATCGCGCCCGAACAGCGGTCGCAATTTGCGGTTGACTTCATCGAGCCTTTGCAATGCACCGAGATGAGAATCGAACAGCAGATCGAAGCCGCCGAATTCTTCATAAGCAATCGCTTCATCGCCGACGCGCTTGCGCAACCGCGCCAGTCCGCGCCAGCGGCGCTCGACCAATGCCAGCACCGCTGCGTCACCCAGCGCATCCAGGTCGGACAGGATTTCGGTCAGGCTGCCGAAGCATGCAAAGCCCGCATTGCGGGTCGATGCACCGGCCGGTAGCAGCCCGCGTTCCAGTATCACGATCCGGTCTTGCGGCCTGCGCTCACGCAGTTCGAGCGCGGTGTGCAAGCCGATGATGCCACCGCCGATCACGATGAAATCGGCGTCCAGCATTGCATCGCGTTCCCAAAAGCTCGGGTGCATCCGGTACTACTCCTTGTTGCAGACACGACACGCCGGAACGGCGTGTTCCACCATCAGGATAGCAGTTGAGGTATCAAGCTGCGGTATCAGTTCGTGCCGGGTTCGGCGACCACGGCGCCGGAAGAGCCGAACCGGTTCGGTTCCTGCGGTTCCTGTATCAGGAAATACAATACGATCAGCCATCCGATAATCGGAATCAGCGCAATCAACTGGAGCCAGCCGCTGCGGTTGGTGTCATGCAGTCTGCGCGCCGCAGCCGCGATCGATGGCACCAGTGTCGCGAGGTAAAACAATAGCGAGATCATGTCGCTGATGAACGATGTGCCGATTCCGATCAGCATGATGAACAGCACGAACCACCAGTATTCGGACCGGGATGCGCGTCCGTTAAAATCGGCATACTTCGAAAAGCAGGTTTTGATCGAGTCTGTAAATGTCATTGTTTTCTCCCCCGGGTTGGTTTTAAATTGAAAATCAAACAGTTTTGCGCCGATTGTTGCTGAATTGAAGTGCCTCGTCCGGCTTCGAGCACTTTGTGAAACAGCTTGCAGCTTACGGCCTGGCGTCTTGCCTGCCCATCGCAGTGGAGAGTCATGCCAATAGCACTGCAGCAAGTGCGATTGCGCCCGGCAGTGCCTGTACCCAGAATATTTTACGGCTTACGGTGATACTGCCGAAGATGCCGGCAACAATCACACAAGCGAGAAAGAAAACCTTGATCGCATTTCCATCCGCGCCAAGAACAAGGCCCCATACCAGCCCTGCGGCGAGGAAACCGTTGTACAAGCCTTGATTGGCGGCCAGCGCTTTCGATGCCGCGGCAAAATCGGCGCTGAGGCCAAATGCCTTGCACCCATAAGGTCGCGTCCACAGAAACATTTCAAGCACCATGAAATAAACATGCAAGAGCGCGACCAGACCGACGACGATATTCATGGCTATTGTCATGGCAATTCCGCTCCCGTTAAACCCGCCGATTATGCAAGCGAAGAAATTATTCCAAACTCCGGCATGCCGGACCTCCGTTTTTTTGCTCGCTATTTATATCAAGTATCTTGTCAGAAATACAGCATTAAATTTGCCGTGTACTTTCAAAATATCGCTGTTGCCCGGTCAATGGATCTTGAAACGAAATTGCCCTTGCCAGCAGTTTCAATGGATGCGAAACATCATCGCCCTTGCAAGGCAGGGCTGCCGGATAGAAGGCATCGTTGATAATCGGAATACCCAGTGCCGCCAGATGCGCGCGTAGCTGATGTTTTTTGCCGGTCACCGGACGCAGCTGATAAAGACATACGTCGCCGCGGTTTTCCAGGATCGAGATACGGGTTTCCGAATTCGGCTCTCCCGCCGCTTCTTCCATGCGGAAAAAAGGCGTTCCTTCCACTAACCGGCTGCGATACACCATTGGAAAATCGGCGCCGGCAAGTGCAGGGGCCAGCGCCTCGTATATCTTTTCGACGGCCCGCTTCTGAAATAACGATTGATACTTGCCCCGGGTTGCCGGATTGTGCGAAAAGATGATGACGCCGGCGGTCTCGCGGTCAAGCCGATGAATCGGCGTCAGGTGAACCAGTCCGGTTTTCTTCTTCAGGCGCACCAGTAGCGTCTGATGGAGAAACCGGCCCGACGGAATCACCGGCAGAAAGTGCGGCTTGTCCGCGACCAGGAGATGGTCGTCGCAGTGAATGATCCACTCGTCAAAAGGAATCGGCGTTTCATCCTGCAGTTCCCGATAATAGTAAATGCAGGCGCCTCGGCGATACGGGCTATCGGGGCCGATGCGAACGCCGTCCGCATCGACTACTTCGCCCCGCTTCATGCGCGACAGCCAGATGGCGGGCGCCACATCGGGAAAGCGCTGCTCCAGGAATTCCAGCATACCGGTCCAGCGGCCTTCCGGCAGCCAGATATAGCTCGGAGCGACGCCATCGCGGATCGGCAGCGGTATTTTCACATCTTCTCCATCCGGCTTGTTCTTAACCGATTATCCGGACACCGAACAGGTAGGGATGCAAAAACAGGACCGCAGCGTACGCGAGCACACCCGCTGCGACTACAATCGCATCCTTTGAGTGTGGAAATGATTTGGCGGACGGCGCGGCACCGCGCTTGTTGGCCGACCGCATGTCGAACAGGGCGTACGCGCCCAGGCCGCCAAACAGAATGACCGATGCAAGATCGCCGTTGGCCGCAAGGTGTGCGGTCGCCCACAGCGTCACTGCCAGCAGCATCGGATGCGCGGTAAGCCGCTTTATATTGGATGGCAGGTACGCACCGGCCAGCAGGATGAAAGAGAACAGCATCAACAGCATGGCCGCATGCCTGCCCCATGTCGCAGGGATCCAGAGCGGTACAAATTCCGCACCGGCTTTTCCGGCTACCACTAGAGCCAGCCCGATGAATGACGCGGCAGCAAAACCGGTTTTGTAAACACGAAGCCCATGGCGCTCGATCAGGTTTTGCCGCGTCGATGCAAAGGTCGGCACCAGGTGTATGCCTATAAAAACGAGAAGGCCCAGCACAAGAAGAGTCATCGTCTTTCTTTCATTGGCTATGGATTGGCTTATTGACCAGGTGGGTGCGGGATACGGAAATTACTGGAATTCCGGTCTGCGTTCGCATGCATCATAGCGTATGGCGCCGGTCTTGCAACGGATAAAGATGATGGCCGTTTATCGGAATCGGCGATGGCAGCTGATCTGCATCATCAAGCGGACCTTGATCCTGCACTAGGCTGAACGCTGGATCAGCCTGAACTGTACAACGAGGAATAAATGGACATCAATATTGGAATTTCCGAACAGGATCGAAGTAACATTGTGGACGGCCTGTCGCGCCTGCTTGCCGATACCTATACGCTCTACCTGAAAACCCATAATTTTCACTGGAACGTGACCGGGCCGATGTTTCAGACGCTGCACCTGATGTTCGAGACGCAATATACCGAACTGGCGATGGCGGTCGATCTGATTGCCGAACGGATTCGCGCACTTGGCAGCCCGGCGCCAGGCACCTATGCCGAGTTTGCGCGGCTGAGTACGGTCAAGGAGCCGGATGGCATTCCGCCGGCGCAGAAAATGATTGAAGAGTTGATGCGCGATCAGGAAGCGGTAGTGCGTACCGCACGCTCGATCTTTCCCGTCGTTGATAAAGCCGCCGATGAGCCGACTGCGGATTTACTGACGCAGCGCATGCAGGTGCATGAAAAGACCGCATGGATGCTGCGTTCCCTTCTGGAAAAATAGGCGCATCCAGCAAGCTGGCTCGCCGTATCAAACAGGCTGCTGCTGATTGCGATGCGACGATGTCCCGGCTTTTCTTGCCTCGACCCTGCTAGAGATAATGCGCCACACCTTGTCGTGCAATGGCAGCAGCAATACATTGCAGACAGGTTCAAGCAGTGCAGCGATTCCGCCGAACGCGATCGACCCGGTCACCGCATACATGACCCCGAATGCAACTCCCATATGCAATCCAATTTGGCTGGTGGTTCTCGCAACAGCGACCATGGCTCGGCTCCTTTTCAAATAACCGCTCAGAATCGGTTGACGACTAAATGATAGTAATTCTCATTTGATAGATCAAATTGATTTACCTGAAACAATTCATAGCAACCATCTATGGGACTTGAAAAGCCTCCGAGCCGATGTTACTGACATAACCGTGTCAGGAGGGCAGCCGCAATATCGGGCTTGGTTCGATCAACGCAAGGTATCGACATGGCAGACGAAAATCCCGGCATGTCTCCCGCCTATCTATCGGCCCAACGATTTCGATCGTACCGTTACGTTCTACGACAAGGTACTCACGACACTGGATTGCAGGCGGATCATCGAACATCCGGGTGCGGTTGCGTATGGAAAGCTTTATCCGGACTTCGGGGTGAAAATCCCGATTGACGGTTTTCCGGCAACCGTTGCCAATGGCACGCACCTCGGATTTGCTGCAGAGTCGAAACCGGCGGTGCATGCGTTCCACGACGCCGCGCCTGCCGCCGGCGGCATCGATCGTGGCGCGCCCGCACCGCGATCGCATTACGGTGAGCCTGATTACCGCTGTTTAGGACCCGCGCAGCATGAGCGGCGTCCGATGCCGGACCGGGAAAGCGCGAGTCAACCGCCGGCGCGCAGTCATTGCCGCCGGCGCTTTTTCCAGTTGTAGTCGGGACCGGTCTCGGCAACACCGGCATGGCCCACCGACTCCGGATTTTCGGACGACATGGCAACGAAGCAGACGTCGCCCGACGTGCGTTGCCGGGTTCGCAGCGTTTCCATGAACTTCAGCGCCGAACCCATCTCGCTCGATTCGAACTCTTGCGCATGCGCCGTCTTCGTTCCGTTTTCCAGCACGGTCCAGTACACCATGTACATCGGTTCCTCCACGCACGCCATTGGCCGCGTTATTTTTATTGATATATCAGCTGCTCGCTTCCTGCATTCTCGCATCGAAAAACTTCATATTGTTGCGGCCGCTTTTTTTCGCATGGTACATCGCGATATCGGCATTTCGTACCAGTACTTTTTCGTCATCGCCATCGCCGGGATAGAGCGCAATCCCGATACTCGATGAAATATGCAGCTCGTGGCCGCCGATATGAAACGGCGCGGCAAGCGCTGCCAGAATTTTTTCAGCGACGATCGTATCGCCATGCTTTTCTTCGATGGTCGGAATCAGCACAACGAATTCATCACCGCCCAGGCGCGCAACGGTATCGGATTTGCGCACGCACTGTTTCAGGCGGTCGGCGACTTCCTTCAGCAGCAAGTCGCCAATCGCATGTCCGAATTTGTCGTTGACCGGTTTGAACTTGTCAAGGTCGATGAACATCACGGCAAGCTGGCTCTTGTCGCGTTTTGCACGGGCCAGCGAATGCAGGAGGCGATCGGTAAACAGCTTGCGATTCGGCAGGTCGGTGAGCATGTCGTACAGTGCCAGCCGCAGCGCACGGTGTGCGGCCCCTACTGCCCTCGCCCGCTCGTCGACCAGCAGCCAGGCGAGCAGCGTCAGCAACACGCTCGCCCCGATGCCGCCCCTCAGGACCAGAGCCGCCTTGTCGTCTTCCTCGCGCTTTTCGAAGTGCGGCCGTGCACGGGTTACCGTGGTCCAGTAATGGCCGCCGAATTTCAACCGCTGGATGCGCATGAACCGATTGCTCAACGGCGCGCTCTCGGTGCCATGGCTGGTTTGGTACATCAGCGACTCGTTCGATATCTCGGTTCCATCGTAAATACTGATCGATAAATCGGCTGCGTTCTCTCCAGCCAATCCCGACATGAAGTCATTGACGCGAAACGGCGCGTACACCCATCCCACAAGATTGGCGCGTCGTTGCTCCAGCGTGTCGATCGGCGCACCCGGGCGGTAGTATGGAAGATAAATCAGGAAGCCGGCCTGAACGTCTTTTCCGACCTCCTGAACCAGGATCAATTTACCCGATAATGTTGCACGCCCGGTGTCGCGAGCCTGCGCCATCGCAGCTCTCCTGACCGGCTGCGAATACATATCATAGCCAAAGGCACGCAGATTGCGCCCGGAAAACGGCTCGATATAGACGATCGCCGAATATATATCGCGCTCACCTTCCGGCGTGATGGTGTAATTCGGAAATCCTTCATTGCGGACAGCAGCGATATGCTGCTCTTTCTGATCGGGACGGATCAAGACCGAAAACCCGATCGCTTCGATTCCCGGATAATTTTCAATCAGGCGCAGCCTGTTCACGTAGGTTCGGAATTCCCGCCGCGTCACCTGATCCGAGGCCACGAGAAAGCCAACCGTGCCGCGCAGCACTTGCTCATATGCTTGCATGCGCTGCTCGATGCGGCGACTGGATTCGCGCACCATGAAATCGAAATCGGTTTGAAGCACTTGCTCGGCGCTGTGACGTGCGTCCTTCCATAACTGGTAAGTGACGAACAATGAGATCGCGAACACCAGCAAAGACAAAGTCTGGCTAAGTGGAAACCATCGCATCAAATGCGCTTTGCAAGGAGTGGATGAAAGAGAACCGCGATCGGCCCGTGACGTACCGGATACACCCGGTAAAAGCCGGCGCGGAGAGTTACGTGCTAGTAATGGAGAGACTGCAACGCAAGCGGAAAGTTCAGCCTTGAAGCTAGGGGTGGATAGCCGGGCGTAGGTGCTTTCCGGCTCTTGCGGCGGCCGTTACTGGGTTTCCAGAATGGCTTGCGCCACTCTGCGTGCGCTTGGTAAAAAACGCGCGATGGTCGCCAGCAATTCATCTTCGGCTACCGGTTTGCCGAGATACGCATCGCATCCAGCCCAGTTTCCGCGGAATTTATCGAAGGCAGAGGATTTGCTGCTGAGCATCACGACGGCGGTCTCTTTGGTGGCAGAACTGGACTTGATGCGTTTGCATACCTGGTAGCCGTCGATTCCTGGCATCAGGATGTCCAGGAAAATGCATGTATAGCGTTTTGCCTGTGCCATATCGATCGCCGCTTCGCCATTCTCGGCAAAATCAACATCGAACCGGAACGGTGCCAGCTTGATGCGCATGAATGCCCGCACCGTCGCGCTATCGTCGACCACCAGTACCGACTCAGTCGGTTTCGGTTCCATATAGACGACGGAAGGTGCAAGTTCCCGGTCGATGGCGCGGCGATAAGTGCGTCCATCCCATTCACCATTGCCGGCGGACTGGCGCCGGCTCCGCTCCAGCAACGCCCCTTGCATCGCGCTATCAAGCTGCTCGAACAGGCGCATCCAGTGAATCGGCTTTTCCACCAGCGGCCAGCCGCCGGCAGCCGGTCCGCGCCCGATCATCACCGCCGGAGCATGGATGTTCGGTGAACGGGTCTGCAGCTGGGTCAACGCTTCCGGGTTATCCGCATTGACCAGGTAAATATCGGTGCGCTCCTCCGGTGTAGCAGCCTCGGTATAGCAAAACGGGCGTCGGCTGGTCAGCCGAAACGTCGTGGCAAGCATGGTTTTTTCCGCAGGCGGAAATCCTAGCATTTCGAGAATGAAGCGACGACTGCCGGTGTCCGGATGGGTGAATTGAACGGGCTGGTTCATGGAAAAAATGACCTAAATTGCATGCTCTTCGCAGGCTGGGTTGTTGCCGAAATTGTAATGCCCTGAAAGGTACTCGACGGCACGCATTTTGTCCATCGTCTCGC
The DNA here is from genome assembly GCA_036675035.1 of Oxalobacteraceae bacterium. Classification (GTDB taxonomy): domain Bacteria; phylum Pseudomonadota; class Gammaproteobacteria; order Burkholderiales; family Burkholderiaceae_D; genus MESE01. The sequence continues at coordinate 44,047 of JAKFFO010000007.1, read as the reverse complement.
GTGCGAAAACCAGCAACGGTGTTGAGCCGCAGCGAATCAAGGCAGTACCGTCCGATTAAAACAGCGTTGCCTTTCCGCTCAAACCAATGCCCGAACGTAAATCGTTCCAAACCTTTCCTGGCCGTCACAAATCAGTCGCAGCGCTACATGCCGTTGCTCGACGATTGAATACATTTCCTGTGAAAAAAAATAACCTGACAAGCGTTGCCACTGAAAAAAAAATTTCATATTGACACATTGGAAAAATAAGGTACCATTTCCGGCCGGCAACAACATTATTGCGGCCCGTTCGCGGTTTCCATGTTGCGCTGCGACTTGACTTAAAAGTATGAAGGCGCATTCTTTCTAGCGCTGCCCATTTGCTAAATATTAAGCACGCTCACTTCGATCAGGCGACAATATCAGCGTTCATTCACGATTATCAAGGAGACTTTCCCCATGAAAAAAGACGAAAAAAAGACGCAACGCACGACTTCCGCACGCCGTAACTTCCTCGGCACCGCCGCGGCAGGCAGCGCATCTGCAGCCGCACTCGGTTTCCCGATGATTGCGACGGCGCAGACGCCAACGCAATTGCGCTTCCAGAGCACATGGCCGAGCAAGGACATCTTTCACGAATATGCGCTTGATTTCGCCAAGAAGGTCAATGACATGACTGGTGGCGAACTCAAGATCGAAGTGCTGCCAGCGGGCGCGGTGGTGCCCGCGTTTGGTCTGCTTGATGCGATTTCAAAGGGAACGCTCGACGGCGGCCACGGCGTCATGGGTTACAACTACGGCAAGCAGGCGGCAATCGCGTTGTGGACCTCCGGTCCGGCATTCGGGATGGACGCCAACATGGTGCTGGCATGGCACAAATACGGTGGCGGCAAGGAGCTGCTGACAAAATTGTATGATTCGATCGGCGCCAATGTGGTGTCTTACCTTACCGGCCCGATGCCGACCCAGCCGCTGGGCTGGTTCAAGAAGCCGGTCACCAAACCGGCGGATTTCCAGGGCCTCAAGTTCCGCACCAATGGTCTTGCAATTGACCTGTTCACGAAAATGGGCGCTGCAGTGAACGCATTGCCAGGTGGCGAAATCGTGCCGGCACTCGATCGTGGTCTGCTGGACGGTGCCGAGTTCAACAATGCGACTTCGGATCGTCTGCTCGGATTCCCGGACGTATCCAAGGTCTGCATGCTGCAAAGCTTCCACCAGAGTTCGGAGCAGTTCGAAATCTCGTTCAACAAGACCAAGTTCAATGCGCTTCCGGCAAAGATGAAAGCCATCATCGATAACGCAGTGGAAGCAGCATCCGCCGACATGTCGTGGAAAGCCGTCGACCGCTATTCCCAGGACTACCGTGCGCTTGCAACCAAGGACGGCGTCAAGTTCTACAAGACGCCGGACTCGCTGCTGCAGGCACAGCTTACGGTATGGGACGAGGTTGTCGCAGCCAAGGGCGAAGGCAATCCACTGTTCCGCGAAGTCGAAAAATCGATGCGCGCCTTCGCCGAGCGTGCGATGAAGTGGGACATGGATACCAATAACCCACGGCGCATGGCTTACAATCACTACTTCGTGAAAAAGGCAGCACCGAAGAAGAAGTAAACGTATCAAGGCGTTCATCAAGAACACCATCCGGAAGTTCAGGATGGTGTTTTTTTTTAGCGCCGCAAATCGCCGGAGACTTTCGCGCCTATCGATTGTGTTAAACCTTGAATTGATCAGACATGCAAAAATTTTTGTGGTTCGTTGACCGCCTGAACACCTGGGTCGGCAAGGCATTTGCCTGGCTCATACTGGTGCTTACGCTGCAGGTGTCCTGGGAAGTGTTCTCCCGCTATGTACTGAATCAACCGAATGCCTGGGCATTCGACTTGATGATCATGTTTTACGGAATTTCGTTCATGATGGCCGGTGCTTATACGCTGGCCAAGCAAGGCCACGTACGCGGCGACGTGCTGTACGGCTTCTTCCCGCCGCGACTGCAGGCCTCGCTCGACCTGATCCTGTACTTTGTATTCTTTATTCCGGGTGTCGTGGCGCTGGTCTGGGCCGGCTACACCTATGCCGCCGAATCATGGGCGATCAATGAGCATTCCAACATGACGGCCAGCGGCCCGCCGCTGTACCCATTCAAGATGATCATCCCGATCGCCGGCGCGTTTCTGCTGTTGCAGGGCGTGGTCGAAATCATTCGTTGCGTAATCTGCCTGCGGCAAGGCGCATGGCCCGCGCGCGAAGGGGACGTGGAGGAAGTCGATGTCGACAAACTGAAGGAAATGGTCCACGTCAAGGACGAGGATATTGCCGAACTGGACAAGCTGGTAACCAGAAACAACAGGGGACAAGAATGAGGAAGGAAGTCTGGTTTGGACTGTCGATCATGGCGGCGCTGGTGGTCGCCCTGATCGTGTTGATGCCGGGGCCGGCAGATATCACGAACGGTCATCTCGGCCTGCTGATGCTCGCATTGATCGTGATCGCGATCATGCTCGGGTTTCCGACGGCGTTCACGTTGATGGGAATGGGTGTGCTGTTCACCTGGCTGGCCTATCGAAGTCAGGCGCCCGACATCGCGATACAACAGACGCTGGACCTGATGGTGCAGCGTGCCTATGCCGTCATGGCCAACGATGTATTGATCTCGGTGCCGCTGTTCGTGTTCATGGGTTATCTGGTTGAGCGCGCCAACCTGATCGACAGGCTGTTCCGAAGCCTGCATCTGGCGATGGTGCGGGTACCCGGATCGCTCGCCGTGGCGACCGTCGTGACCTGCGCGATTTTCGCTACCGCCACCGGTATTGTCGGCGCGGTGGTGACGCTGATGGGTTTGCTGGCCATGCCGGCCATGCTCAAGGCCGGATATAACGTGCGGCTTGCCGCCGGATCGATCACTGCCGGCGGCTGTCTCGGTATCCTGATTCCGCCGTCGGTGCTGCTGATCGTGTACGGCGCAACCGCCGGCGTGTCGGTGGTACAGCTCTATGCAGGCGCATTCTTTCCAGGGCTCATGCTGACCGCGCTGTATGTCGGCTACGTCATCATTCTCGCGAAGCTCAAGCCGCATTACGCGCCGCCGCTTCCGCTTGAACAGCAACGGGTACCGCTGCCGGCTTATTCGGAAGCGATCGTGCGCAGCACCGGTCGCAAGAATGCGATCGTCGGCCTGCTCGGCGCCATCAAGGGCAAGCGCAATGCCGACGTGCCGGCGCGCACGCTGCTTTTCCAATTGTTCGTCGCGTTGCTGCCCGCACTGGTATTCGCGATTGCGATGGGGCTTATCTATCGCTCCGTGACGACCGCACCGGAGGACTATACCAGCGGGCTGGTCGAAATGGGCTTCAGCAACGAGCTTACCTATCAGGGTGGTGGGTTGTCGGAGCCGCAGGCGGACGGCGGTCTCGCCGAACCGTCGGCCGGCGATGCCGAGACAGCGTCGGAGCCGCTGCAGTCGGGAGAAGCTCCGGCCGTGCCCGACGCTGCCGGAGCCGAAGCCGAAGCGGCGGAGGCCGCGTCCGGGCCGAGTGCGCCACAGAGCTTCTGGATCGCGCTTGGCATTGGACTGGCCGCGCTCGCGGTGTTTTATGCAATCTTCAGTTTCGTCCGGCTCGAGATCTTCAAGATGCTGCTGGCATCGTTCTTTCCGCTCGCATTGCTGATCATGGCGGTACTTGGCGCGATCGTGTTCGGCCTCGCAACGCCGACCGAAGCGGCAGCCATGGGCTCGCTGGGCGGCCTGGTGCTGGCCGCAGCGTACGGCAGGCTCAACATGAGCATGTTGAAAGAGTCGGTGTTCCTGGCGACCAAGACCAGCGCAATGGTGTGCTGGCTGTTCGTCGGATCCAGCATATTCTCGGCTGCGTTCGCGCTGCTCGGCGGGCAGGAAATCATCAATAACTGGGTTCTGTCGATGGACCTGACGCCGCTGCAGTTCATGATCCTGGCGCAAGCGATCATCTTCCTGCTTGGCTGGCCGCTGGAATGGACCGAAATCATCGTTATCTTCATGCCGATCTTCATTCCGTTGCTCGCGCATTTCGATGTCGACCCGCTGTTCTTCGGCCTGCTGGTCGCGATGAACCTGCAAACCGCGTTCCTGTCACCGCCGGTCGCGATGTCCGCGTTCTACCTGAAAGGGGTGTCGCCGCCACATGTGACGCTAAACCAGATCTTCCTTGGCATGCTGCCGTTCATGGGACTTCAGGTGGTCGCATTGATACTGCTGTACATGTTCCCGGCGATCGGCTTGTGGTTGCCGAATCTGCTGTACAACTGATGTAGACGGATGGCCGAATAAACCGGAGCGGTAGCACGCACAACTCAATGACCGCTCCCGGCGGACCGGAAGGCAAAAGCGCGGCAGGGCAACCTGACCGCGCTTTTGCTTTCAATGACGCCCGCTGTTCACATGTTATGCGCGACCTCGTCCAGCAGCGCACCCATCCGGCGCCAGTGCGAGCCTTCCCAGTACACGCGACGGCAGACATCGCAGGTATTGAAACGCTGATGCAGCTCGCGTACGCGCGGCGGCAGCCGGTCTTGTACCAGCGCCTTGTCGATTGCGCGCAACGGTGCATTGCAATGAAGGCACAGCGTAAATGGATGCACGCTTCGCGCCAGTTCCAGGCGATCGACTATCTCGCGGAACTGTTGTGTCGCTTTCAACGCCCGTACATAGCAGCCGTGCGTGATCAGGCGACGCATCAATAAATCGCGATCGCGGGTCAGCACGATACGCCCTTCGCGCGACGCGATATCGGCAATCTCGTCGTCCTGAAATTTGTTGTCGTACAAGGTGTCGAAGCCGGCCATGCGCAGCATCCGGGCCAGCCCGCCCAGATGTGCATCGGCGACGAAACGGATGATGCGCAGCGGCCGGTCGCGCACGCGCAGCAGAGGCGTGATATCGAGCGCTTCAAATTTTGGATACACCGCAACGCGGTCGCCGTTGTTCAGCAGCCGGTCGAAGCCGACCGACTCGCCGTTGACCAGCACCAGTTCCACTTCGGTATGCGGTACACCGAGCGCTTCGATCATATGCTTGGTGGTGGCTGCCTGCGCGCACCGGCAATCGAACTGGCGCTTGCGTCGCGCCGGGAGCAGGAAGTCGTTCAGTTCTTCGTAGAAGCGGAAAGTTGCAGTCACCATATCGCACCATCAACCGGACTTGCGCACTAACCGAGAATGACGGTTCAGCCCGCGCGCTAGCGTGTAACCCAGCCGCCGCATACCGGAAACACCTGCCCGACAAAACAATCCGCGGCCTCACTGCACAGATACGCGGCGAACATCGCGTCTTCGCGCTCGGTAACCAGTCGCCCCAACGGAACTTCGCGCTTCAACCTGTCCTGAAACGCCGGATTGGCCTGGACCTCGGCAGGAAAATAGGTCGGATTCTCCACGAAGTTCTGCGCGATCGCGTTGACCTGTATGTTGTGCCGCGCCACTTCGACGCCGACCGATTGAACATAGGCCAGCTGTGCGCCGCGCGCGGCACTGTAAGTCGATGTTCGCTTCATGCCGCGCAATGCAGACGAGCTGCCGATCACCAGAACCTTTCCCGATTTCCGTTCTATCATCTGCGGCAGGATTGCCCGCATCAAACGTGGGAGCGGGTCGACCATATGCGCAAATGCGGTGCGCCATTCATCGTCGCCGACATCGGTCGCCGGCGTGGACGGCGCGGGAATCGCAAGATTGGCAATCAGCACATCGATACGGCCGGCGTCCCGCACGATGGCGCCGGCCAGCTCCGGTTCGGCCAGCGCGCGATCGTCGGCAATCACTTCGGCGCCGGACGCTGCGAACAAGTCGCATAGCGGCGGACCCATGAAGCTGGTGGACTGGGTAATCAAAACGCGCTTTCCGGAAAAATCAAAAGTCGTCATGTCGATCCTTGCATTTGAAATGTGAATTTGCAGGTATTCCGGAACCAACTGCCTGGGCCGGCCACGTTGCGAATATGAAATGCCTACCCAAAGGGAACGTTCGGGATGCAGCTTAGTCAATAGTCTACCAAAGCACGCCCTTACCCGGAATCAGCCCTCCGATCGACTCTTGAACTGAAATTGAAAATCCTCCGACATCCACGCGCAACCTTCGCTGTGGGCCATGCGTGACCCGCTCTTATCCGTGCTTGTTGCGCACGCGGCGGATGCGTTCGTCGTGCTCGATCCAGCAAACAAGATCATCGATTGGAATCCGCAGGCGGAAGCGCTTTTCGGCTGGACCCGTGCGGAAGCCCTTGGCAGACGGCTGGAAGAGCTGATCCTGCCTGCAGGCTCGGTACACGACCGGCAGCGCGATACTTTTGAACGCAGCGGACGCACAGACAGACCCATCGGTCCCGGGACGGTCGAACTCACCGCCTTGCATAAGGACGGCGCCGAGCTGAACATCGAAATGATTGTCATGCCCATCGCAATCAATGGCATCGACCATCGCGGCGCATCGATTCGCGATATCACCGTCCGGAAAAGGATAGAGAACGAGCTGCACGAAACCAGGCTTGATTTGCAGATGGCGCTGCAGGCAAACAAGGTCATCCTGGATTGCTCGCTCGACGTGATTTGTACCCTGGATCTGAAGTGCCGGCTGGTGCAGGTAAGCAAGGCATGTGAAAAGACCTGGGGATATGCCGCGCAAGAACTTGAAGGGCGTGCTTTGGCTGAACTGCTGCACCCGGAAGACCGGTGCACGATGGTCGGCATACAAGACAATATTTCGGCAAACGCGCCTGCATTCGACTTTGAAAACCGGATCGTCCACAAGAGCGGACGCTCGGTCGACATGCGCTGGTCGTGTACATGGTCAGGCCTGGACCGGCTTTATTACTGTATCGCACGCGATGTCAGCGAGCTCAGGAAGGCATCTCAAAAGCTGGAAGAAGGCGAGCTGCGATTCAAATCGCTGTTTGAAAATCATACCGATGCAATATTCTCGTTCGACCTCGAGGGAAATTTTATTGACGCCAACAGCGCAGTGGCGCGGCTGACCGGCTACCCGCTCGAAGAATTGCGCGGCAGGACCTTCCATCGGCTGCTTGCACCCGAATGTCTTCAGGAAGCCATTGCCTCATTCATCGCTTCTTCGCGCGGACGTTCGCAAAAATTCGATACCGTTTGCATCCGGAAAGACGGAACCCGGGTCGACGCTCATGTCACCACCCTGCCGATCATCGTGAGCGGCAAGATCGTCGGTGTCCACGGCGTCGCGAGGGATATCACTTACAGCCGGAATTTTGAGCGCCGTATCGAGTTCCTTGCGAATTACGACTCGTTAACCGCATTGCCGAACCGGAATCTGCTCGATGACCGGATGCGGCACGCCATCATCCAGGCGGATCGGCTCGGCTTGCAAATCGGAATCTTCTACATCGACATCAATCGATTCAAGCTGATCAACGACAGCCTCGGCCACGACAAGGGCGACATGCTGCTGCAGATTATCGCCAATCGCCTTCAGGAAAATGTACGCGAAGGCGATACGGTCGCTCGCCTGGGCAGCGATGAATTCGTGGTCGTTCTGGAAAATATCGCCGCGGTCGAAGCGGTGTCGGTCATCGCCAAAGACATACTCGATGCGATCGCGATGCCGGTCAGGATAGGCTCGGTCGATCTGACCGTGTCGACCAGTATCGGCGCCAGCGTCTACCCGAAAGATGGAACCGACCATTTCATGCTGTTGAAAAACGCCGATCTTGCAATGTACCAGGCAAAGCAGGCCGGACCCGGCAGTTTCCGGTTCTACAACGCCGAAATGAATGCCAGAGCCGTGGAGCGGCTGACCAATGAAAACAGCCTGCGCTCCGCGCTCGAAAAGGAAGAACTGGTGTTGCATTACCAGCCGCGCATCGATGTCGCGAGCGGCCAGATTGTCGGCGCAGAGGCATTGGTGCGCTGGGTGCATCCGGAAAAAGGCCTGATTTCGCCCTTGGAATTCATTCCGCTGGCCGAAGAGATCGGGCTGATCGGCGAACTCGGCGAATGGGTTTTGAAAACCGCCTGCCGCCAGAACAGGCTGTGGCAGGATCAGGGCCTGACGCCATTGAAAGTGTCGGTGAATCTGTCTGCCCATCAGTTGAGCGCCACCTCGACAATCAACCGGACGATTCATGACGTGCTGGCGGAAACCGGCATGGATGCACGTTGGCTGGAGCTGGAGATCACCGAAAGCAGCCTGATGCAAAACATTGAATCGGCACTCGGCATGCTGCTTGAGATACGCGGCTCCGGCGTGTCGATTTCGATTGACGATTTCGGCACCGGTTATTCGTCATTAAGCTATCTGAAACGGCTGCCGATCGATGCGCTTAAAATCGATAAATCCTTCATCCGCGATATCGCAATCGACCATGACGATGCCGCCATTGTGACCGCGACGATTGCGATGGCCCACACCATGCGCATGAAGGTGGTGGCGGAAGGAGTGACATCGCAGGAGCAGATACGCTTTCTGGAGTCGCACCGGTGCGACGAAGCACAAGGATATCTGCTGAGTTATCCATTGCCGGCCGATGAGCTCGGAAACTTTCTCAGGCGCGGCCGAGGGATGGCCGCACCATCCGATGTGCGGCATTGAGCAGGGTAGCGGCGCCGCTACGCGGCACCGAGCTGGCGAAGCGTTGCTTCGACATGCGACAAAAGCTGCCTGAGCAGGATCTTGGTCTGGCTCGGCAACGCCTGGTGCAGCGCCTGCTGGATCGCCTCTGCCAGTTCCCGTTCCTTTTTTTTGCGCTCGTCCAGCAAGGTATCGCGTTGATCGCCCGAAAAGAAGGCCTTGATGCTGGTCAGCAGGTCGTCGACGGTTTCGCGGTCCGGGTCGGGTTGCTGCGGCAGGTCGTCCAGCGCGTGGATATGCTCGGCCAGCTGCACCGCAAATTGTTTCCGTTGCGCCGCCAGCTCCGCAAACAGCCGGGAAAGAGTGGAATCGTCGGTGCTGTCGACCGCCGCCTCGAAATGGTCGGCCGTTTCGATACACAGCGTTGCAACCTGGTTCAATGCCAGTTGCAGGTCGTTTCTAAGCAGCATTGATTAATTCCTCCTTGATCTCGAAATAACTGGCCGGGACAAACACGTCGATTGCGCGCGTCAACAACGTGAACCTGGCCGGTGTGAATGTTACGAGCTCGCCGTCGGCAGTGATCGCCATTCGTCTGCGCGTGGTTATTTCGATATTGCGCCCCTGATCAAGATCGACCGGATCCCGGCTGTTGAATTGTCCTTTGCGGAAGGCCGGCGCGAATTTGAGCATGTCCCATAACGACAGCGGGTCCACGCTGTACAGGAAGAAGCATCCGTCGTCGATGTGGGCATGTTCGGACACCGCCATGCCGCCACCGTAATGGCGGCCGTTGCCGACCGCGATCTGTATCGTGCGCACGCGGCGCGAGCGGCCGTCGCAGGTGATCTGCGCATGAAACGGGCGAAACGAACGCAGCGCCTTGATCAGGCCGTGCGCGTAACTCAAAGCGCCCCAGCGTTGCTTGAGGCCTGGCGACAAGTGGCGCGCGACATGTACGCCGAGCCCGATATGGGCTACATTGAAAAAATATTTGCCATTGATGCAGCCCAGGTCGATCGGGTGCCGGATCCCATCGGCAATGATGTCGAACGCCTGTTCGACATCGGTGGGAATGTTCAATGTGCGTGCCAAATCATTTGCGGTGCCCATCGGCAGTACGCCGAGCGGAAGCTGCGTTTCCACCAGTGCAGAAGCGGCTGCGTTCATCGAGCCGTCTCCGCCGCCCACGATCACGCAGTCGACATCGGCCCGATGGCGGCGGATGAGCTCTGCAATCTGGTCCGGTCGTTCAGGTCTGCCGTCGATAACCGTGACGCCGCGGTCTTGCAGCCGGGCCACTGCCAGCTGGATATCGGCTGACCCGGAGCGGCTCTTGTCGTTGATCAATAGCAAGGCGCGTGTAGGCACTGATTTTCCCGGTGGGCTGGTTGGAATTGTGGCAGCCGCGATGCAAGGGCTGTTGTAACTCAGACATTCAACCATGTTCACGGTTCCTTGCTGTCACGGCAACCGCGGAGACGTTGAAAAGCAATTATACGCGCCGAAAATTGCATGCCGGGATCGGCTTTGGGTGTGGGCACGATGTGTGCGTGCAAGACGCGATCAGCCATCATTGATCCATCATTATGCCGTCCAGACATCCTCCCGATCCACCGCCGATCGATCGTTTCAGTCAAATCATTGGACACTCGCGTTTTATCGTATTGCTGGCGGTGATCGCGGTGTTGCTGGTCGCGGTATCGCTGTTTTTGCTCGGTACCATCCAGGCAGTGGTAAGCGTATGGGGCGCCTGGACCGATGTCTTCGCCGGCGAACTCCACTCCACTCATCTGACCGTCGAATTTCTGGAGATCGTCAGTGTGATGCTCAAGGCGGTCGTGTTCTACATGATCGGCGTCGGCCTCTACAGCCTTTTTGTCGCACCGCTCAACATCACGATTTCATTGGGCGTGCAGACGCTGTATGACCTTGAATCAAAAATCGTCAGCGTGGTGGTCGTCATTCTCGGCGTTACCTTTCTGCAGCATTTCATTCTCTGGAAAGAACCGATTGCGACTTTGCAGTTCGGCGGCGCGATGGCGCTCGCGGTTGCGCCGCTGGTGCTGTTCCAGCGCTTTACGCACAAGGCCAAGGAAGAGCAGAATGCGCATAAGCCGGATGAGCAGGCACGCGCGCAACGCTCGATGTTCGAAGAAGATGACGAGAAGGCTGAGATCGCCACCGGACACGAACACCGCGCCGATGAAGCGGCCGACGGCAAGCCGGGACAGGCCGTAACGTCAGCGCGCGGCCAGCGCAAAGACCGCCAATAGCAGCGAAGCAATCGATATCGCGATCGCCATATAGCATAGCGAATTGGCCCGCCTTACTCGCGTGTCGGCATCCAGCGCGCCTTGTTCCAGCGCCGATATGGTCGTTTGCAATTGGCCGGCCAGTTCCTTGATGTATTCGTTATTCTGAGCGGCAGCGGCCTGCAGCTCGGTGATCTGCTCTTGCAGAACGGTCGGCTGCGCGCTTGTCGAATCCTCGTTCCTGCGTTTCGTAAATACCGGGCCGGCTGCGCTGACAATATCGGCAACATGGGGCAATACGGCCTTCGCTACTGAGAGCCATCCAATCATATCTTCTCCAGTTCATTGGTGTGCGGGAACACGGCCCCGGTGCATGCCGTGTCAAAATACAAAGCCTGCATTGATCCGATCGAAACCTGTCATCGCTGTTTCGTAAGAGCATTGCCGGCATTGCGGCAGCCTGTAAAAAATGCGTTCGTTCCAGTATAAAAATGACGCTCTTTCATGTCCATCATTGCTTTGAAAACATTGATATCCGCGAAATTCGGGTGCGTGATATAAATACTGCCGGCAAGACATACCTCAATGCTTGCATACAATACAGAAGAGTAGTCGATGCGCGAAACAGGCCTATTCTGCCATCGCATGTCTCGTGTGCTCTTTTTGAAAAAGGAGAAACAATGCTGGATCCGCAGGTCAAAAAGCTGCTCGATTTCATCGCAAGCCGCAACCTTCCCTCGCTGCACACACTGGCTCCGGTCGACGCGCGGACGCTTTACCGCGACGGCCGGTTCGCAACCCAGCCCGCGCCGCAACCGGTCGCCACGATCGCAGAGTTTGGCGTGCCGGGGCCGGCCGGCAATGTAGCGGTGCGGTCTTATCGTCCCGCCGGTTCGCCGGACGCTGCAGTTTTGCCGGCGCTGGTGTATTACCACGGTGGCGGACATACGATCGGCGATCTCGATACCCATGACACGCTGTGCCGGGAAATTTGCAACCAGTCGGGCTGTGCGGTTTTTTCCATCGATTACCGGCTCGGCCCCGAACATAAGTTTCCGGCGGCGGTCGAAGACAGCTTCGCTGCGTTGCAATGGATCGCCGGCCATGCCGGAAAGCTGTCGATCGATCCCGAACGGCTCGCGGTAGGCGGCGACAGTGCAGGTGGCAACCTGGCCGCAGTAGTGTCGCTGATCGCGCGCGACCAGGGAGGGCCGCGCATTGCGTATCAATTGCTGATTTATCCGGCGACCGATGTGCGTTTCCTTTCGCCGTCGCACAAAACCAATGGACAGGGGTATTTGCTGACCACGGAAGTCATCGAATATTTCACCGCATGCTATCTGAGCAATGATGCGGACCGGCTCGACTGGCGCGTGTCGCCTGCCTTGGCCGCCAATCACCACGGCTTGCCGCCGGCACTGGTTATTACCGCCGGCTACGATCCGTTGCGCGATGACGGCCGGGACTACGCAGACCAATTGCGCGCGGCCGGCAACAAGGTAGAACATGTCGATTTTCCAGGGCAGATCCACGGTTTCATCACGATGGGCAAGGTGCTTGCCCAGGCCGGTGAAGCAATCGCCTTGTGTGCCGAGCGGCTCAACACGATGTGAGCGCGACGTATTTCCACGCAACCGGCGTCACGCCGGCTTGCTGGCCCGGTACTCGGAAAAGATGCCGAGTTCGACATGATGTTCGATATCGATGAAGCCGGCATGTTCCAGCGTGCGGATCACATCCGCGGGTGATGCGCAGGCTTCTATCGTGTCCCAGTAATAGCGCCACAGCACCGATGTATCGGCGTTGCGGACTGCCAGTTTGGCAAGCATCGGAACCACGCTGCGCAAATACGCTTTCAGAAGAATTTTCGGCAGTTTTTTCCGCGGGCAGGTTATTTCGAGAATGCAGACGCGCCCACCCGGTTTCAGCGCCCGATGAAATTCGATAAACGCGGCAGACAGGTCGCCGATATGCCGTAACGCGTATCCCATGCTGAGAAAGTCGAAACTGTCGGCCGGAAATGGAATGCATTCGGCACTTCCTTCGACCAGCCGGACGCCAACCGGCACTTGTGCGTTGTGCAGCATGCCCGGGCTCGGATCGACGCCGGTAACGCAAGTCGGGTCGCCGAGAATTGCAGCCGCCTGCCGCGCAACCAGCCCGGTGCCGACGCCGATATCGACGGCCTGCATGCCGGGCTTCAGACCGGCCCGTTGCAGCGCCTGGCGCCGGTACCACGATCCGGTTCCGAATCCGAGGATGGTTTCAATCCGGTTGTAATCGGCCGCGGTACTGTCGAACATTTTGCGAACCCAGCCGCGCCGTTCGTCTTCAGAGCGATAGTATTCGGTCAGCGGCGAGTGCGGCGTATGCACAATGGTGTTTTTTGCATCGTATGAATTGGACATGTTCTATTCGGGGCAGGTTGGAATGATTCAATCGTTACGACTTTGGTGCAAGCCGATCCGCATATAGAGAGTGATTCCATTTTTGATAGCGCAAATTTTAATACAGTAATCACGGTCAACAATAAGTGATTTGGCATTTGTAAAACATCGTTTGCGATCGATGTTGTTTTTGCGCCGGAGCGCGGCGGCATGCCGTGTGCGGTATCTACACGAATAGGGAATGATGATAGAGTCGTGTTCCGTGTAAATTCTGTTGAAGCCGCCAATGAAATCAAATGCAGACGCGCCTTCGGATATCAGGCAATGCGACGTTCTGGTTATCGGAGGTGGACCGGCCGGTTCCACCGCAGCTGCCCTTCTTGCGCAGCGTGGGTACCAGGTCACTCTTGCTGAAAAAGCACGCCATCCGCGCTTCCATATCGGCGAATCGCTGTTGCCGGCCAATCTTCCGCTACTCGAACAGCTCGGTGTGGCCGATCAGGTACGTGCCATCGGAATGGAAAAATGGGGTGCCGAATTCATCTCGCCGTGGCACGATCACAAGCAGGTGTATCAGTTTGCCGGCGCATTGGACAAATCCATGCCGCACGCCTATCAGGTCCAGCGCGCCGAGTTCGACGAAATCCTGATCCGTAACGCGCAGCGCCGCGGCGCGAACGTGATCGAAGGATGCCGTGTCACCGACATATCCTTTCTGCCCGACGACCAGGGCGCGGTGATTCAGACCTGTCATGACGACGGCGCCACGCAGTCCTGGCGTGCCCGTTTCGTACTCGACGCGTCCGGGCGCGACACGTTTCTGGGCAGCCGCTTCAAGGCGAAAATACGCAACGAAAAACACAGCAGCACTGCAATCTATGCACACTACACCGGGGCGCAGCGCAACGATGGCAAGGACGAGGGTAATGTCGGCATTTACTGGTTCGAGCATGGCTGGTTCTGGTTCATTCCGCTGGCCAACGGAAAAACCAGCGTCGGTGCGGTGACCTGGCCGTACTACCTGAAAACCCGCAAGAAGCCTTTGCCGGAATTCCTGAACGATACGATCGCGATGTGTCCGCAGCTGAAGATGCGGCTGGAAGGCGCCGAAATGGTATCCGAGCCGGAGGCGACCGGAAATTATTCTTACATATGCGATCGTACGCACGGGCCGAATTACCTGTTGCTCGGCGATGCGTACACGTTTATCGACCCGGTTTTTTCCTCGGGCGTGATGCTGGCGATGCACAGTGCATTCATCGGCGCCGATACGGTCGATTGCTGCTTGCGCCGCCCGGTCGAAGCGCCGGCCGCGCTCAAGCGCTTCGACAAGAAAATGCGGATCGGGCCGACACAATTCTCCTGGTTTGTTTACCGCATCACGAACCCGACGATGCGCAACCTGTTCATGGGACCGCGCAACCTGTTGCGCATGGAGGAAGCATTGCTGTCGGTGCTGGCCGGCGATGTATTCGGCAAGACCCCGATTCGCCTGCCTTTGCTGGCATTCAAGGGAATGTATTACTGCATTTCGCTGTTTAACCTGAAGCGTACTTTCCGGGCGTGGCGCGACCGTAAACACAATATTCGCAATGTTGATGCTGTTGGTGGGATGACAAATTGACTGATCTTCACAATTCAAAACTGCAAGGCGCGTATCTTCCTGTTGAAAAATTCCGGCACGACTCCGCACGATGGACAAACAATGCGCTGGGCGCGTTGTTGTTTTCAAAAGAGCCTTTTGTATCATCGGACCTGAATGCGGTGGCAACGGATTTGCCGTTTGCGCAAGTGCCGATGGCGGCACTCGATGTACGCAGCGAGCTCGGTTCGATATGCGAGGTATGGGCTGCAGATGGCAGTTTCACCTACGGTGCAAGCAACGGGCTGCGGTATGGCCACAATGAAAAAATCCTGTTCGGCGCGATTCAGTTATCCGAAGCCGATTTCGACACCGGCAATGTAGCGGATGGCGGCAAGACGCCGCTGCAACGGGCGGCCGAATCCGCGTACGCGGCAATATTCAATCTGACCGATCGGCTGAAGTATCCGGATATCCTGCGCTTCTGGAATTACATTGCCGATATCAATGGCCACAGCCATGGCATGGAACGCTACCGGCAGTTCAACATGGGCCGGCATGATGGGTTTCTGGCAAGCGGGCACAAGGTTACAGGCAGTGTGCCGGCCGCATGTGCGCTTGGATTCGCCGAAGGCCCGCTCACAATTTACTTCCTTGCCGGTCGCGGCGTAAGCCCGATCGCGATCGAGAATCCGAGGCAAGTGAGTGCTTACAAATACCCGGATGATTACGGTCCGCGCAGTCCGACATTTTCCAGGGCCAGCGTCGTGCCGCTGGGCGACGTTGACATATTGTTTTTGTCCGGCACCGCCAGCATCGTCGGTCATCGCACCTTGCACGCCGGCGACGTGATCGCGCAAACGCGCGAAACCATCGCCAACATCACGGCCATCGTGACCGAGGCGAACCGGATGGCGCCCCGCGCCAGGTTCGCGCTCGACGATCTGTGCTGCAAGGTGTATGTGCGCAACAGGGCGGATGTCGCCGTGATCCATGATGAATTGCGTCGCCTGCTTGGTGCATCTGCGCGCCTGATGTTCCTGGAAGCGGATATCTGCCGGCAGGACCTGTTGATGGAAATTGAGGCTACCGCGGGTCACCCGCTGGAGTTTTCGATCGATGGAGCGGAGACTCTTGCCAACGTTATGCTTTAAACAGCGCCAGCCGCCGCGACATCATTTATCATGCGATGCCGCCGATGAGTGGGCGCCGATGGACGGATCTCGGTCTCTTGCCAGCTGGCCAAGCGGCTAATGCACCAATGCACCGGTGGAGTTCCCGGAACCCCTTCGGCACATAGGGCGATTCTGCCACGTACATCGCTGCACGATTTTGCAGTCTTCGAATAAACGGTTCGTAACATCATGAAATCCTGTTTGCGTATTTTGCTGACCATATACGAATACGCAGTTTTTTATGTCGCGCTGATCGGGCTGGGCCTGGTTTGCCTGCATTGGTCGCTCGTTGCCGTGATTCTGTATCCGTTGTTGCCGATTCAAATAGGCCGGCCGTTGGGCCGATTCGTAATCATGGCGGCATTTCGCGTGTATCTTGCTGCGCTGACGCTATCCGGGCGCTTCCGGTTCGATCTGGCTGCACTCGATGTGCTCCGCGATGAAAGGGCGCTGATCATCGCGCCCAATCATCCATCGTTGTGGGATGCGGTATTGATTGCATCCCGTCTGCCCGACCTGGCGTGCGTCATGAAAAATGACATCATGAACAATATTTTTCTCGGCGCCGGCGCCCGCCTCGCACGCTATATTCCGAACGAGCCGCTGCGGCAAATGATCACGATCGCAGTCAAGAACCTGGAAAGCGGCAGCCAGCTGCTGCTTTTCCCGGAAGGTACCCGCACCGTACGCCAGCCGATCGGGCCGCTCAAGGGAAGCATCGGCGTAATTGCCAGTCGCGCGCAGATGCCGGTGCAGACGGTGATTATCGAAACCGATTCATTGTTTCTTGCCAAGGGCTGGCCGGTTTACAAGAAGCCGCGCCTGCCGCTGACATACCGGGTCCGGCTCGGCCGCCGGTTTGATCCGCCCGCCAGCAGTGCCGCATTCATTACCGAGCTGGAGCAGTACTTCGCCAACGAGCTTGCACCAGCCGCACCATCGCATGTGCGCGCGTCCATGCCAGAGACTGCCGCAGCCGACTGAGATGTCTTTTCATACCTGCCGCCCTGTTCGATGAACTTGCCTTCTTCCACGCATCTGGTACTTATCCCCAGTTACAACCCGGGCCCGAAAGTGATTGAAACCGTGCGGGCTGCGCGTGCCTGCTGGAATCCGGTATGGGTCGTGATCGACGGCAGTACCGACGGCACGGCGGACGATCTGAAGGCGATGGCGGCGGCGGATGCCGGCTTGCATGTCATTGCATTGCCTGTAAATTGCGGAAAAGGCGCGGCGGTATTGCATGGTCTCGACCAGGCGGCAGCGCAAGGCTACACGCATGCGCTGACGATGGATTCGGACGGCCAGCACCCGGCACCGCTGATCCCGGATTTCATGGCCGAATCGATGCGCCGGCCGGACTGCATGGTGCTGGGGCTGCCGGTGTTCGATGTCAGTGCGCCCGCGTTACGCGTCAAGGGTCGGCAAGTATCGAACTGGTGGGCCAACCTGGAGACGCTGTGGGCCGGCATCGGCGATTCACTGTTCGGTTTTCGGGTCTATCCGGTGGAGCCGCTGCGCGCGGTGATGCGGGATCAGCGCTGGATGCGCCGTTTCGATTTCGATCCGGAAGCCGTGGTGCGGCTGTGCTGGCGCGGCGTGAAGCCGGTGAATGTCGATGCGCCGGTGCGCTATTTCAGCGCGGACGAGGGCGGCGTGTCGCATTTTCGCTACCTGCGCGACAACACGCTTCTGACCTGGATGCATACCCGCCTGTTTTTCGGGTTCGTCGCGCGGTTGCCGCTCCTGTTGATTCGCAAACTGCGACAGTAGCGCGCCAGCGCCGTTCCGCAGCGTGATTGCACAATGCCGCGGCCGGTTATTTTTCCGTTTTTGAGTTGACGAAAGCGAATCACAAGCCATGAAATCCAACGGCCTTTCTTTTCATCACCCGGTCGCGTTCTGGCTCGGCTGCATGGTGCTGATCGGCGGCGTGCTGGCGCATCTGCCGATGTTCATGCATGCGTCCTACATGGATTATCAGATGGTCGGCATGGAGATGGATGCCACCATGCTGACGGGCATGGTGTTGATTCCGGTAGGGCTTTTCCTGGCTGCGTATGGCCTGATGCCCCGGCTCGATCAGATGACGCAAAATCTGCATCGCGGCGCCAGCCTCCATTTCCACGTCGCCGACGGCGCGCCATTGAACCGCGAGCACTGGAAACTCGTGATCGTACTGGTCGTCGCGCTCGCAGTCGATGTGCTGAAGCCGGCCACGCTCGGCTTCGTGATGCCGGGAATGACAAGGGAATATGAAATCGGCGCACAGACCGCCGGATGGCTTGCGCTGGTTGCGCTGACCGGAACCACGGTCGGCTCGGTGGTGTGGGGCTGGATGGCCGACTCCATCGGTCGCCGCGCCGCGATCCTGTTGTCGGCGCTGATGTTTATCGGGACCGCGATCTGCGGTGCGATGCCGTCGTTCGAATGGAACCTGGTGATGTGCTTCCTGATGGGCGCGTCGGCCGGTGGGTTGCTGCCGATCACCTTTACGCTGATGGCGGAAACCATCCCGGCCGCGCATCGCGGCTGGCTGCTGGTGGCGCTCGGCGGTGTCGGTACCTCGGCCGGCTATCTGTTCGCGGCCGGCTCCGCCGCGTTGCTGGAACCGCTGTTCAGCTGGCGCGTGCTGTGGCTGCTGGGCTTGCCCACCGGTGCATTGATTCTGGTCCTGTACCGGTATATTCCGGAATCGCCGCGTTTCCTGTCGAATGCCGGTCTGGACCGCGAAGCGCGCGCGGTACTGGCCAGGTTTTCCGGCGTGGTCGATCACGACCAGCCCGGTGCCGCCGTTGAGCCCGCATCGGATGCGCCGCACGAGTCGGCCGGTATGTGGCAGCTGATGCGGGGAAGCCATGCTGCGATTACCTGGGGTCTGATCGTCTGCGGCCTGGCATGGGGACTGGTGAATTTCGGCTTCGTGTTGTGGCTGCCCACCAATCTTGCCAATATCGGAATGGACACCGGTGCCGCCAGCGCATTGCTGGCACAGTCCGCGATCCTCGCCTTGCCGGGCATTTTGCTGGTGATCTGGCTGTATCACCGCTGGAGCAGCATCAAGACGCTAGTGCTTTTCATCGCGCTGACCGCGATCAGCCTGCTGGCTTTTTTCGTAATGGGTATGACCGGTGTGCAATCCGTCACTGCGATGGTGATCGCAACCGCATTCCTGCTGATCAGCGCCAGCGGTGTGATCGCGATGCTGATTCCGTATGCGGCGGAGATCTATCCGGTGCATTTGCGCGCAACCGGATCGGGCGTGATTGCAGCGAGTTCGAAGGCGGGCGGCATTCTGGGCGCGGTATGCGGCGTGCTGGGTGTCTTCAGCGACCTTGCTCTTTCCGCATTGCTGATCGCGGTGCCGATGGCAGTGTCGGGCGTGATGCTGCTCAGGAGCGGCATCGATACGCGCGGCCGCCGGCTGGAGCAAATTCAGGAAGACGTATTGAACAAGGGAAGAAACAGGCTCGCCGAGCCTGCGTTAGATCAAGCCGCCGTTGACTGAAATGACCTGGCCGGTAATGTACGCGGCACGCGCCGATGCAAGGAAGCTGATCAGGTCGGCCACTTCTTCCGGCTTGCCGGCGCGTTTCATCGGCACCATGCGGTCGATCGCCTGCGCGTCGAATGCGCCGGCGCTCATTTCACTTTCGATGATGCCCGGCGCCACTGCGTTGACAGTGATGCCGCGGCTGGCGATTTCGAGCGCAAGGGACTTGGTGGCGGAATTCAGCGCACCTTTGGCCGCTGCGTAATTCACCTGTCCGCGGTTGCCGGCCAGCGCGGCGACCGACGACATGTTGATGATGCGGCCCCAGCGCGTGCGGATCATCGGCATCATCAATGCTTGCGTGACGTGATAGAAACCGTTGAGCGACACGTCGATCACGCGATGCCACTGGTCGGCCTGCATACCCGGAAACACCGCATCGTCGTGAATGCCGGCATTGTTGACCAGAACCTGGATCGGCTGGTCGTCGACCAGTGGTTGCAGCGTGCGCGATACCGCATCGGCATCGGTAACGTCGAACACCAGTACCTCGGCGCTGCCGCCGAGCGCAGTAATCGAATCGGCGACCGCCTGCGCCTGTTCCCGCCGGCTGTTGGCGTGGACGAACACATGGCAACCGTCGGCAGCCAGGCTGCGGCAGATGGCGGATCCGAGTGCGCCGCTGCCGCCGGTGACGAGAGCACGTTTCATTGATGAACTCCTGATATCGGCGATGGAATGGACGGGATCGACATATGATCGCGCTGTTACATGGAAAATGGAAGACCGCCTTACCGCCTGCCGATCTCATGTGCATTGATAATTACGGCCGCGCGCCCTGCAAGCAAAAGACGTCCTTCCGCCAACACTGAAAAATCATACAGGACGTTGTTGCCGTCGCTGCTGAATTGTTCCGCCTCTACCGTCAGGTCTGCGGAAATATCATCCAGCCAGCCGACATGCAGTTTCGTGCCGCGCACACTGACAAGGAAGCCCGTGCGTCGCGGCGCCTGTTGCGGCGCCAGCAGCGCGCCATGCACGGCCATCGCCTGGGCTGCATATTCGATGCCGCACACCGCCGCCAGCCGCCCGTGCGTGCGCAGCGGATTGTCGTGCCGCCGGTGGCTGGCCGCGATGCAGCGCACATGTTGCGCATCCCACGCATCGACCCGGTCGAGCAGGCACATATCCTTTTGGTGCGGGATGTGCGCTGCAATCCACGCGTGATCTAAACGCACGGAGCTACTTCCAGCGCAAGCCGCGCGCCGTCGAGATAATCGATGATCACCGTCGTCGAGTCACCGTTCGCAATTGCGCGCAGCAGCGGCAAACTGCGCGCCGCCGGGATCGCCGCCCTGAGCTGCTCAAGCGCCGGGTCCGCCATCCGGTCGGCCGGGGCGGCGGTAAGCGTGGCGCTGATCCTGGCAAGTGATTTCGGGCCGCGTTGCTTCGCAAGCACCAGCCCCACGCCGAACTCGTCGGGAATCGGGCGCGACTGGCGCAGCGGTTCCGGATAGGTTGTGTCGCAGGCAAGCAGCAGCGTATCGGTATTGTCGACAAGTACCATGGTCATCGCTTCCAGCAATCCTGCGCCGAAGCTCGCATCGTATGCGCACAGCACCGACGACGACGCCATCGCGCCGGTCGCGATGCTCCAGTAACCGGCCGCCGCGTTGTGCACCGAATTGTGGAACTTGGTCGGCGAAATTTCGCGATCGTCGGATGCCAGCATCGCGCAGATGTCATGGCAATTGTTGCCGTCGCCGCCGGAGGCGGAAAATACTGCCGGCAAGCCGGCCGGCTCACGCCCGGCTGCAACCACTGCTTCATGGCCGACCGCCAGCGTCAACTTCACGATGGGGCCGCAGCGGCGCCGTTCCGCCGGCGGCAGCGAGGCTGCGGCCGGCAACCGGGTTGGCTGGTATCCGTAAGCCATCTGCCCAACCAGAACGGCACGGGCGCCGGGCCAGTCGGTCAATCCGGGTCCGAGCAGGCCGATGCCATCGATATAAGCGGTAAGTGTCGTCATCGCACTCGCTAATTGGCGCGGCCGAAAACCAGGCTGCAATTGGTGCCGCCGAATCCGAACGAATTACTGAGCACCCGATTGACCGCTTGCGTGCGATTTTCGAGCAGGTAGTCGAGCGGTATTTCCGGATCGCGCTGTGTCGTGTTGATGCCGGCCGGCATAAGCCCGTGCTGCAGCGCCAGCGCACAAATGACCGCTTCGATGCCGCCCGCGGCGCCCAGTGTATGGCCGGTCGCACCCTTGGTCGAACTGCACGGAGTCGAGGCACCGAACAGCGCTGCCACCGCCCTGCCTTCGGACGCATCGTTGGTCATCGTGGCCGTGCCGTGCAGGTTGATGTAATCGATCCGATCGGGTGTCAGCTGCGCCATCGACAATGCATTCTGCATCGCGATCCTGGCACCGAGACCTTCCGGATGCGGCGACGACATATGATGCGCATCGCTCGATTCGCCGACGCCGAGCAGCAGTACCGCAGTGGCATCGAGGCTGTCGGGAATGCGTTCCAGCAGCGCAAGCGCAGCGCCTTCGCCGATCGAAATGCCGTCGCGCGCCGCATCATACGGGCGGCATGGCTGCGCGGAGACGAGGCCGAGCGAATTGAATCCGTACAGCGTGGTCAGGCACAGCGAATCGACACCGCCGACCACCGCCGCATCGATCAGTCCTGCTTCGATCATGCGCCGAGCCGAGCCGAATACCTTGGCGCTGGACGAGCAGGCAGAAGATATCGCAGTTGCCGGCCCGGTGAGATCAAAGTATCGCTGGGCAAAATCGGCAGCTGAAAAGGTGTTATGGGTTTGCGCGTAATGGAAGTCGGCAGGCAATGCACCGGTAAGCGCATCGCGCTGCCGGTAGGCCAGCTCGGTCTGCAGGATCCCGGCGGTACTGGTGCCGAGAAATACGCCGATCCGGCCGCGGCCGTAACGCGCGACAGCCGCACCGACCGCGTCGACAAAGCCGTCCTGTTCCAGCGCGAGCTGCAGCAGGCGGTTATTGCGGCAATCGAATGCCTGCAGATCGGACCGGATTTCCGTATCGTCGGCACCTGCCACCGTGCCGATAAAAGTTGCAAGCTCGACCGTATCGAAATCGCAGGATGTCAGGCCGCTACTGCACCGGCGCAATGCGTCCAGCGTCGGGGAAAGTCCGCGCCCGAGACAACTGGTGGCGGTGAAGTGCGAAAGAAGGAGCGGTTTCAATGCGGAGCGGTGGACGGTTGAATTCAGGCCGCCGATTCTAGCAAATTAAGGCACCGGGATGGTTGTGTCGCCGCCAAGTTCGGCAATCAGCAGCACATTGGCGAACGGAGTGCCCTTGTTCATTGGCAAGGTTTCAACGCTGAAGCCGAGATCGGTCAGCGCGGTTTGCCATTCCGTCAATGGCCGGCAGTAAAGGCGGCTGTTGCGATGGCCGCGAATGAAGGTCACCAGATGGTCGACCCAGACGCTGCAAGCGAACGCCAGTCCGCCGTTTGCATCGCCGACGCGCAAAATCAGCTTGCCGCGTGGTGCCAGCGCATCACGGACGCGTCGCAATACATCGTTTTGTGCCGCAACGCTCACATAGTGCAATACATCCAGGATAACCACCGCATCCGCCTTGCCGAAGTCGGTGCTGCACATGTTGCCCACCTCGAACGTGGCTGTTTCGCCAAGTGCCCGCTGTGCACGTTCCACATCGCGCGGCATCAGTTCGATGCCGTGAACCGACACCGGCTGCGGCGCCGCAGGCCAGTGTGTCGGCCAGATGCCCCTGGCATGCAGCGCTTGCGCCGACAATAGCCAGGAAGCCAGCAAGCCCTGACCGCAGCCGATATCGAGAATGCGCGCCCTGGCCGGAATCAGGCCATGCTCGAGCAGGCCGACAAAAACCGGATCGCCGCTCAGCTTGCCGCGCGCAAAATGCCATGCGAAGCGGCCTGCGGAGCGGTATGGTGCGGTAGCGGAATCGAGCAGGGTTTGGATGAACTGGGTAGTCATGGCTGGCTGGTTTTCAAGGCGGCAGGCAGGGTAACGAAATGAAGTTTGGCTTGTACCGCGGCGTCAAGCAGTGCCGGCAATACCGCGACAATCATCGGAACGCCGGCTGGCGTGCGCGCGCAATTGCCGTCATGCAGCAGCAGGATGGTGCCGGCTTTCAAATCCTGCAACAGGCGGTGCCTGACGATGTCGGGATCAGTGGTTCGCGTATCGAAGCCGCGCCGGGTCCAGGCGGCAAGGAGCAATCCGACACGAGCAAGCACCGGATCCAGGAATGGATTGCGCAAACCTGCGGGTGCGCGAAAGAACAGCGGCGCCTGCCCGGTGATCGCGGTCAGCGTCTGCTGCGCCGACTGTATCTCGCGCGCCAGGCCGGCCGGACCCATCAGTGAAAAATAGTGCCGGTGATGCTGGCTGTGGTTTTCAATACTGTGGCCGCGTTCGATGATGCGCCTGCACAGTTCCGGGTAGCGTTGCGCCTTGTCGCCGATGCAAAAGAAACTGGCCTTGACACGATACCGGTCCAGTATCTCGAGCACTTGGGGCGTGACTTCCGGGTTCGGGCCGTCGTCGATGGTCAGCGCGATTTCACCGCGCGCAGCCGACGCAGCCCGCAAGCGGGTCCAGTTGGGGCCCAGCCAGTCGCTGCGCGGCCACAATCCGGCCAGCGTCAGCACCAGGTGATCGGCCAGTATGGCTGCCACGACCCAGCGCCAGTGTTGCGGCGCGATCAGCAGCGCCGGCAGTATCGCCGCATGCAACAGCAGCGTGAGCCAGATCAGTGGCGACGGGCGCCAGCGCCGTGGTGAATCAAGCGTTGAGCTCGGGGTCATTGTGAAGTGTTCTCATAAAATCGATCAGGCCCGTTCTCTGATTTGGCGGTTCGATCGAGAAAATTTTCCCATAGTTTGCGCCATACCGGCCAGTCATGACCACCGGCGACCGCATCGATATTATTTGACTCGCGCGAACCGAGCACCTCGGCCATCAGCAACTGCCCCGACGCGAATCGATCGTCACGTCCATAGCCGAGATAGATATCGGGAATTGGATCACGCTGCATGCGGCACTCGGCGCGATCTTCCATTTGCATGCTCTTCAGCCAGCGCCAGATGCGCCGGTCGGCATCATCGCCAGGCGCTGCGTCGTCGTTCCATCGGAGAATACCGCCGGCTGCCTTGATCTCCGCGGTCAGCCTGCGTTCGCCCGGATACGGCGCAAGCAGGCACAAGCCGCTTGCCAGGCCGCGATAGCGTTCGGCGAATGCGAGCGCCATGAAGCCGCCGATTGAAATACCACCGAGCCGGATCGTTTGGTACTGCTGCAAAAGTGCCGGCTGAATCACGCTGTCATGGATGCGGCGCAAGGTGGTGCCGTTCACCGCATCACCGATATAGTGAAGAGCGGGATCGACCAGCGCCAGGTCGATCGGCAGATTGCGCTGGCGCACCGCATCGATAAAGCCGGCTTGCACGAATTCTTCCGGCTGCTGCAGCGCACCCGGCAGCAGCACCATCAGCGTCGAAGCCGGCCGCCCGGGGTTGGCAAAGTCGTGCAGAACGCGCATTGCCTACCGGCCCGGATCGGGTTGAGAGTTCGAGGATACGGGCGCCTTGCCGGCAAACACCGACGCAAAAATCAACGCCAGTATTGCGCCCGGCCCGACCGTGGTGCCGATCGCCTGCAGCACCGGTACCTGCGAAAAACCGAGGACGCCGAAACCGGCAACCGTGGTCAGGTTGGCGAACACCAGCGAGGTCAAGGCCTGCGGCGTGATGCCGGCATCCTGTTCGCCCTCCTGACTATTTCCATGTTTCCGGTTGAAGAACAGCGCATAGTTGGAACCCACCGCGACGACCAGCAGTAATCCGATCAAGTGCAGGATCGTCAGGCGATGCCCGCATAATGCCAGGCCGGCAACCACCGTGATGACCGCTGCCGCCAGCGGCAACATTACCCGGACCACCCGTCGCGGTGAACGCAGCGACGCCAGCAGCAAGACGACAATCCCGGCCAGTCCGCCCAAAGACAGCATCGTGGCTTCGCGCAGGTAACCGGAATACAGCTGATCCGACTCCGCTTTCAGGTCGACAAACAGTGCATTCGATTGTGGCGGCATTGCAGCGGCGGCCAGCGCGGTGCGCACCGGTTCGACCGCAATACCGGCGACGCTGTCCGGCGCCGTCAACGGCAGCAGGGCGCTCCAGCCGTCGCCGCGTTGAAACAACAGCGAATCGACCGCCAGCGCGATCGATGTCTGGTCCAGATCGGCGCGTTGCAGCGGTGCGCGGGTTTTCGCGGCGGCGGCATCGGCAATGAACGGCGCGAACAGCTGCGGCTGTACCGGCAGGCCGATCACCGCTTCCTGCAATCGCTGCGCGAGATCGGAAGGCAGGCTGGCCTGTCTTGCTTTCTGTGTCGCGACGCTCGGCAAATAATGGCTCGGGCTTTCAAAACCGGCCAGCACGCCTTGTTCGACCAGCGGGTTCAACTGCAGCGCAACTTTTTCGGCCGATTGCAATACCGATTCGCGATCCGGGCCGGACACCACCACCATGTAACGTACGTCCGGCGCGCCCAGATCGGCGCGCAGCCGCGCATCGGTTGCCTGATCCGCCTGCGATACCGGGCTCAGCGAAGACAGTTGCGTATTCCATAGATCCGAACGATTTTGTACGACCACCAGGACCGCCGCCAGCGTCAGCAGAGTCAGCGGCAAGCGCAATATCGTCATCCCGCGCGCGATGCGCGATAGCCGGTTCCCCATCGCCGACACATCGCGGATATGGAAATTTTCCGGCAGCAGGTGCGGCAACACATAGCGCGTGACTGCCGCCGCAGTGACCAGGCCGGCGATCGAATACAGGCCGAGCTGCGCCAGTCCGGGAAAACTCGACAGCAGCAGGGACGACAAGCCGACGATCGAAGTGAGCACTCCCAGCAGAATGGTGGGCCAGAAATCCGTTAGCCAGTCGCGCGTCTCGCCCTCATTGCTGCCTGCCTGCTGCCGGGTCTGGACGAACAAATAGATGGCATAGTCGACCGCCTCGCCGATCAGCGTCGTGCCGAATCCAAGCGTGATGCCATGCACTACACCGAAGCCGAGACTGACCGCAACCACGCCGACCAGCGCGCCCGACACGACCGGCAGCAGCCCGAGCGCCAGCGCGGTCAGCGAGCGGTATACCAGCAGCAGCAAGGACACGATGATCGCGATACTGATAATCGACAGCCGCGTAACCTCGCTTTTGATGGTCTCGCGCGACAGGACCGAAAATACGCCCGGCCCGGTCATGACCATTCTGGCCTCCGCAGCAGCCGGGCCCTGCTGCTGCACTGCCGCGTCGAACGCCTGCTCGATGCGTGCCATTGCGTGCTGCTGACCGTCGATATCGGCGCCGGCCGCACGCGTTTGCGCGAGCAGCAGCGCGCGCGCGCCATCGCGCGACGCCCATGCGCCATCGCTCATCAGCGGTTGATTGCCACCGTTGATCCGGTCCAGCAGTTGAACGATCTCGCCGGTGGGGTCACGCGGCAGCAAGGGCTTGATCATCATGCCGGCCGGAGAGGCCAGCAGATCGATGGTGTCGCCGATCGCTGCATGCAAGCCCGCGGTACTGAAGCGCTCGGGCGTCACTGTCGGGCTCAGCAGGTAGCGGTTGCCGAACATGAACGCCTGATCGCGTGCGGCGTTGACCGGCTCGCCGTTGTTGACCGAAGCAAACGCCGGGTCGTCGTGCAGCTGCCGGGCAATTTCTTTCGACAGCGCCGCACGCACCGGTGCACTGCCACCTTCGATGCCGACCAGGATCATGCGGGAGATCACGCCGTCGCGTAATTGATCCAGCAATACCTTTTGTTCCTTGGTCGGTGATTGCGGCAGGAATGCGGACAGGTCGGTGGTAAATGTCGAACGGCCAATGATGACAGCGCAAATCACGACACCGGCAAGCCAGCCGGCGAGCGCCAGCCAGCGGCGGCGCAAGAAATAATTTCTCATTGCGTCACTTTTGACTGCCGCTGAATCGTCATTGCCGATCGGTCTCCGTCGGTCTGGAAGATCTCGATTTCCCGCACATCGTCGTGGCTGCCGGCGATGCGGATGCGCTGGATCGTGGCCGTCATTCCGGGATTGATCGGCAGCATCGCAAGCGTCCAGCGCGCGGCATCGCCATCCAGTTTCAATTTGTACGAGCGCTCCAGCGCCTGGCGGTCGCCGGCCAGGATGCCGCGGATGCTGTCGATGAACCCTGCCAGTTCCGGGTAATCGTTCATCCGCAGCGTGTGCTTCTGTCGGCCGCGTTCGATTACCATGACATCGCCTTCGACCAGCATGGTTTCGGGTTTCGGCTTGAAGGTTCGCTTTTCAAGCCGGTCGGGCGCCGTGAACAGCAGTTCGCCGGACGATTCGACCGGCTGGTCGAGCATCGCGATATGTTTTTTTTCAATAAAGGTTGCGCGCGCGGATTTGGTTTCTGCCATCGATTGCATCAAGCGATCGATATTCCAGTCGTCCGCGAATGCCGGCCGCATCATGAACATGCAAAGTGCCGACACGAGCAGCACGGCGATAGCCGGCAGAGCGCGACACGCGAGGTGCTGCGGCAAGGCATTCAGCGGTACGGCATTCATTCGTCAGTCCTTTTCCTGGTGGATGATGCAGAGTGCCAGAAATCAAAAAAATTGAACCAGTTGTACGGAGCGCGCCGGCAATGTTTTTCAAGCAGCTCCGCGTAGCGCACCATTGCCCGCCGAACTTCTGCCTGACGCTGCCCTTGGGATACACGCGAAAAGTCGGCCAGTTCTTCAAAATGGATCTCGTACCGATTTTTTCCGCGATACAGTCCGATCATGAAAATCACCGGGCGGCGCAGCACAGCCGCCATCCGGAACGGGCCGAGCGGAAGCTCTGCCGGACTGCCGAACAGCATGATCGGTTCAGTACCATCGTCGCCCAGCGTGCGGTCGGCCAGCATGCCGACTGCGGTACCTGCGCTCAGGCGCTCGTCGACTTTCAGCATCGAATCGATCTGCCCCAATGCGATCACATCCTGCTGTGCCGCTGGGTTGATTGCAGACAGCATGTCGTTGATCTTGCGCGCATTTTCTTCATACATTGCCATCGCCACTTTCAACCCGGCATGGCTGCGGCCGAGTGCACGGACGACTTCGAAGCTCCCGACATGCGCGCCGAGCAGGAATAACCCGCTCCCGTTTCGTATTGATTTCTGCACCAGCTGTTCGCCATGCAGTTCGATCTCGTACAGGTCGAAGCGGTGATTCAGCAGATAGATACGGTCGTGGATTGTGGAGGCAAACCAGAAAAAATGCCGGTACATATCACGCCACCGTACCGGCTGCGGCAATACCCGGCGCAAATACTGGCGCGAAGCTGCCCGGCTGGCCGGCGCAAACAGCAGGAAATAGCCGGCGATCAGGTGCAGCACGATGCGGCCGGCACTCCGTCCGAGCCGCAATGAGATCCACGACATGATACGCAGCATCAGCATGTTGCTGCGTTCCGGATTGCGCATCCAGCCGGCGCGCTTAAGCTTATCCGCTGCCATCACGCTAACGAACAGTTTCCGGCAGGCGAATCGATCCGGTGGCAATATTGCGTTCGCCACTGACGATCTCGAAGCGCACGGTGCCATTGCCAAGTACGCCGTGACGGACCGATACGGATTCGCCGGGGCGTACCGGGCTCAGGAATTTGACGGCGCTGATTTCGCATGCCGACAGATCGATTTCCAGCAGCTTGCCGATCGCATGCAGCGCTTCGTCGAGCAAGACCACGCCGGGGACAATCGGCGCACCCGGAAAGTGGCCGGCAAATGCCGGATGGTCCGGCGCAATCGGCAATGGCGTCAGGCCGGCTGTCATGCCTGATCTCCGGCGGCACTTTGCCGGGCCGCCGATAGCGCAAGCTGTTTCAGTGCTTCACGCGGCAGTTTTCCAGTCGCATTGCGCGGTAGCGCATCGACGAATACCAGCGGGCGCGGCAGGAATACCGAATCGATCCGTTCACGCAGCGCCGCCATCAATGCCGCCTGCGTCAACGTCGGCGCAACAACGAAAGCGGTCAGCCGCGTCACACCATCGGTTGCCGCATCGTCCGGCATGAAAAACGCGCCGTCGACAACGCCGGCAATCGCATTCAGCTGCACGTTCAGGTAGGCGAGCGAATTGCGCTTGCCGGCGATATTGACCAGGTCTGCGGTACGACCGTGCAGCAGGAAACGGTTGTCGGGCAGCGACTCGATCACGTCGTTCATCGGCGTGGCTTGTTCGATATGGCCGCCCGATGCCCAGGTCACGCCATCCTGCAGTGTAAAACGCACATCGGGAAACAATTGCCATTCCTGGGTTCGCGTCGTATGGCGAACCGCGATCTGCCCGGTTTCGGTGCTGCCGTAAATTTCCAGCAACGGCGCCTGGAAGCGCGCTTCAAGTTCCCCGGCCAGTGTGACGGACAGCGGCGCAGTCGCCGAAACGACCAGGTCGACCGGCGGCACCGTCAATCCGGCACTGATCACCGAGCGCAAATGCACCGGCGTCGATACCAGCGTGCGCGGTCGCGGCACCGAATCTACCGCGTGGCAAATATCGGCCGGATAGAATGATTGCCCGCCCACCAGTGCATTCGCGCTTTGCATCACGATCAGCACCGTCGATTCGAAACCGTACATGTGTTGCGGCGGCACCGTGCCGATGACCGCATGATGCCGGCCATCGTTCAGGCCGCACAATTCGGCTTCCGCCTGCACGTCCTGCACCAGCGCGCCCCAGGTTTTCCGATGCGGAATCGGGGTGCCGGTTGAACCGGAAGTAAACACGTAGGCGACCAGCTGGTCACTATCGATAGCCGGTACGGCGAATGTTCGTTCGCTTGCATCCACTGCATCGGGCAATGCCGGAAACCGTACCTGCGGCAGCGCGATAGCACACTCCGGGTTGTCGGTGAGGCAAAACGCGTCCGGTGCGAAGTGCAGCAAGTGCCGAATCATTTCGGGTGTCTGGGTCGACGGCAGCAGGCTGGTTTTCCCGCTCACCAATGCCGCGGCCAGGCCGACGGTAAACCGGTAACGATCATGGCAATCATTGAGCATGTGCATGCCGGCCAGTAAATATTTACTCAGTGTCGCGACATCGCACAGGAATTGTGCCGCGCTGATGCGGCGGCCGTTGCACCAGGCAATCGTGCTGTCGGCGCGTGCATGCGTGATCAATGGGAGCGTTGGCATGATAAGTCCGGTACCTGGCCGCGCGGAATCAGCGGGCCGGCATCTTCCAAAAAGCTTTTACCGCATCGAGAATATGCGCATGTTCCATATCCGGATGCAAGCTGCGCCGGACCAGGTACTCGGCCACGAACATGCCGCCGATCAGCGGCGCAGTGAAAAAATTGGCAAACATCGACCACGTTTCGATCGAGGCGTTAAAAAAAAGCGTGGTGGAAACGGCCGTCATCAGGCCGAAAAAGGCAACCCACGCAGCGGTCACCTGCCGCGTATAGTGCGCAAGGACCGGGGTCAGCGAGCCGTGAACCATCCTTGCGAAATACGTGCACAGCGGTTCGCGGCCGCCGGTCAGCGTTCTGCCGAATGTCAGGCAAAGTATCAGTTGCGTGCCGGCGTGTTCGATCCAGTAGATTCGGCTGAAATTCTGTTCCAGCGTAGCCCATGTCGTGATCAGCGCAGTGCATCCAATGGCGAACAGGGCAAGCGCCGCGGTTCGATTGCGTGCGTGCCAGGCCATCAGCAACGCTGCCAGTACCAGCGGCGCAAGCGCGAGCATGGTGCCCAGCGTTTCGGTCTGCACCGTTGTATTGGTGTAATGGGCGATTAACGCATATCCCACTGCCAGCGCAATGATTGCCGCCCATCGTGCAAACCGGACAACCCGTGACATCAGGCCGATCTCTGGGTGCTGATGTATTCGGTCAGGCTGCGCAGCGAGCTGAAGATGCGATGGTTGTCTTCATTGTTGGCGCGCAACTGAAGCCCGTAACGCTTCGATATCATCAGCGCGACTTCGAGTACGTCGATCGAGTCGAGCCCCAGTCCATCGCCATACAAGGGATCATCCGGATTGATCGCATCGGCCGCCACGTCGAGATTCAATGTCTGTACGATGAGTTCCGCGACTTCATGCTGCAGCGCGAGGCCAACTATTGCTGTACTTTCAGACTTCATTTTGTTTGCTTGCTCTATAGATAAGAACAGAAGGTTACGGCTCCAATTTGAGCATAACGCCAAAGAATTGTTCCCGGTAAACGTTGCATGTTACCAGCGCTGCGACGGCCGATCCAACCTTTTTCATCACGGATAGAACGCGCTTTCGGCATGGACGCGACAGCGGTGCGACCCGGGGGTCCGTTAAAAATTAACGCGGAACGCGTTTGGGAATGAGGTTACTGTTTCATCAATGCCGGCCGGCGTGCTGCGATGTTTGCCGTTGCCATTTCGGGTTCCGCAGCCCCAGCGGCCGCTTTTCTTTTCTACCTGAATCCGGCCACCTTGGTTTCGATGCCTCGTACGTGCACAGCGGTATAGAAGACCAGGTGCCGTCCGGCGGCGAGCTGAGCCGCAACTTCCGAAAAGACGGATGTGGATGCGGGCAATTCAAGCAACAATAGCGGCAAAATAGTTTGTCCGTTCGATACTAGCTTGACCGACGCCGAATTTTTCGGTGCAGTGCTTTTCTGATAGCAAACCAGCTGACGACTGCTCGTCTGTTCCATATGATTGATCGCGGCTTGTTGTTCGAGCAGCGTCTTGCTGCCGTCGCATTCGATATCAATCACTTTTGCCTTGGCAGGTCGATGATCGATCGCGTGCGCAATGACGTTGCGGATCCCGTCTTGTACCGCGCTGGTGCCGCAAAATTGCTGATCTGATTGGAACGGCTTTTGTGTCACTCTGTCCCCGGACGATGAAATAGTGGTCGGATTGCCGCTCTCAAACCGGTTATGCCGCGCAAGCGAGCATTTAAAAACGACCGAGGATTTGCGGCGTGATTTTACATTTTGCCGGCAAATGCAAATTACGCTCAGCTTATCGAATTGCAGTTTTGATGTCTTCCCCTGTTTAGGGGATAAATTGTCTTTTACGACCGCGGCGACGTCTTTCCTCAGAGCTTAATGACGCAGATTTTCAGCCGTGCCAGGCGTCTGCCGTGATCTCGTACGATCTAAGGCGCGCAGCATGATCGAAGATCATCGAATTGATGATCAGTTCATTGGCTTGCGTAGTGTCGACAAATGCGTGGAGTTGTTCCCTGATCATTGCCCGGTCGCCGATGATCGATGCGCGCAACGTCGCTTCGACCGAGGCTTTCTCATGCGGTTGCCATAATCCTTCCATGCTCTCCACCGGCGGCGGCATTTGTCCGGGGATGCCACGCTGCAGATTCAGATGCATTTGTTGTTGCGAAGTCGAAATGAACTTGGCTTCCTGCTCGGTATCGGCTGCAAAAACGTTGACACCCACCATCGCATACGGTGCATCGAGCACGTCGGATGGTTCGAACCGGTCGCGGTACAGCGCCAGCGCATTCAACATGTAGGCGGGAGAAAATTGGCCCGCGAACGCGAACGGCAGGCCGAGATAGCCGGCCAGCTGCGCACTGAAATCGCTGGAGCCGAGCAGCCAGATCGGGATTTTCAGCCCTTCGCCGGGGATTGCGCGCACCAGTGCGCTGCCGGTGCGCGGCTGCAGATACGAGCGCAGTTCCGCCAGCTGTTCCGGAAATTCCTCGCCCGGATTGTGCAGGTTGCGGCGCAATGCGCGCGCGGTCGCCTGGTTGGAACCCGGAGCGCGGCCCAACCCGAGATCGATGCGTCCCGGATACAGCGATTCCAGCGTGCCGAATTGTTCCGCAATCACCAGCGGTGCATGATTGGACAGCATGATGCCGCCGGAGCCGACACGGATGGTCGATGTGCCGCCGGCGACATGGCCGATCACGACCGAGGTCGCCGCGCTGGCGATGCCCGGCATGCTGTGATGCTCGGCCAGCCAGTAACGGTGATAGCCCCACTTTTCTGCATGCTGCGCGAGGTCGAGCGTGCGATGCAGCGCATCGGCGGGCGTGCCGTTGAGCTGAATCGGGCACAAATCAAGGATCGATAACGGGATTTTCGTGGAAGAAGTCATGGGCGGAGGCCGATTGTCTCATCGGGCGAGAATGCGATGATGAAACGCGATATGGTCTTCGATAAAAGAAGAAATGAAATAGTAACCATGATCATAGCCGGGTTGGCGACGCAGCGTGAGCGGCTGCCTGGCCTGGGCGCAAGCCTGTTCGAATTCATGCGGCAGCAATTGTTCTTCAAGGAATTTATCGTTCAGACCCTGATCGATCAGTATTCCGTCCGGAAAAGGCGTCGTGCGCTGCTTCATCAACTCGCTTGCGTCGTAACTATTCCACGCGGTTTTGTCGTCACCCAGATAATGCGCAAAGGCTTTCTGCCCCCATGGACAACGTGTCGGCGCCGCAATCGGTGCGAACGCCGACACCGAATTGAAACGTTCCGGATGCCGCAACGCCAGTACCAGTGCCCCGTGCCCGCCCATCGAATGGCCGAAAATGCCGACGCGTTGTCCTTCTGCGTTGAACTGATTGCACACAAGGTCGTGCAACTCGTGCACCAGATAGGACTCCATTCTGAAATGCCTGTTCCATGGCGCCTGCGTGGCGTCGAGATAAAAGCCCGCACCGTTGCCGAGATCCCATTCCTGGTCCGCGCCTTCAATGCCGGTATTGCGCGGGCTGGTGTCCGGCGCGACCAGCATGACGCCGTACTTCGCGGCCCAGCGTTGCGCGCCGGCCTTGATCATGAAGGTTTCTTCGCTACAGGTCAGGCCGGCAAGATAAAACAGTATCGGCACGACTTGCCGCTTTTCCAGCGGCGGATGGTAGACCGAGAACTGCATCGGCAAGCCGATTTCGGCAGAGTCATGGCGATAGAAAGCCTGTACGCCGCCGAAGCAGCCGTGTTCGCTGATGATCTCTAGCATGATCGCTCCTTCAGTAAAGAACCACCGAGCGGATCGACTCGCCGCGCTTCATCAGGTCGAAGCCTTCGTTGATCTGATCCAGCCGCAAGGTATGCGTGATCAGGTCGTCGATGTTGAGCTTGCCTTCCATGTACCAGTCGACGATCTTCGGCACGTCGGTGCGGCCGCGTGCGCCGCCGAATGCGGAACCCTTCCACACTCGTCCGGTTACCAGCTGGAACGGCCGGGTACTGATTTCCTGTCCGGCGGCCGCCACGCCGATGATGATCGACTGGCCCCAGCCCTTGTGGCAGCACTCGAGCGCCTGCCGCATGGTGGTGGTATTGCCGATGCATTCGAAGCTGTAATCGGCTCCGCCATCGGTAAGCTGAACGATCGCGTCGACCACGTTTTCGGCCTGGCCCGGGTTGATGAAATGCGTCATGCCGAATTTGCGCGCCATCGCTTCGCGGTTCGGATTCAGATCGATGCCGATGATCTTGTCGGCGCCGACCATCCGCGCCGCCTGGATTACGTTCAGGCCAATGCCGCCCAGACCGAACACGACTACATTCGCGCCGGCTTCGACTTTCGCAGTAAACAATACCGCACCGACGCCGGTGGTCACGCCGCAACCGATGTAGCACACCTTGTCGAACGGTGCGTCCTGGCGGATTTTTGCGACCGCGATTTCCGGCACCACGATATGGTTGGCAAAAGTCGACGTGCCCATGTAATGAAAAATCGGCTTGCCATCGATTGAAAACCGGCTGGTCGCATCGGGCATCAGGCCTCGACCCTGGGTCGAGCGAATCGCCTGGCACAGATTGGTTTTTTGCGACAGGCAAAACTTGCACTGCCGGCATTCGGGCGTGTACAGCGGAATTACATGATCGCCCTGTTTCAGCGACTTCACATCCGGCCCGACATCGACCACAATCCCCGCGCCCTCATGGCCCAGTATCGATGGAAATATTCCTTCCGGGTCAGCACCGGACAGCGTGTAGTAATCGGTATGGCAGATTCCGGTTGCTTTCACCTCGATCAGCACTTCGCCGGCCTTCGGCCCCTGCAGATCCACTTCTTCGATAGTCAGTGGTGCACCGGCTTTCCATGCAATCGCGGCTTTGGTTTTCATCAGGCAACTCCTTGTATCGGTAATGACGGGCTTTACAGATCGGGAACGAATAGTTTGAACCCAACCCCCTCACTTGCGGTGCGCTATTCCCTTGCAGGGCGCGCAGCGGCTTGCAAGCCACTGCCGTTGCGCGGGCAGGCGACATGCCGCCTGAATTCCCCGCTACACCTTGCAGGCGAATACCGTTACGCAGGCGTGGGGCAATGCCCCACGAAACCCCTGCTCCACTCCCGGCCTTCTCCCGGCGGGAGAAGGTGAGAATGGCGGGCCAAAAAATTCAATCTTTTTCGGGCCCGGATCAACAGTTCGATAGCATTTTCGTCAACAGATTCCATCCTTCCTGCCGCTGCTGTCGAATATGTACTTTTGGTCTCGCGCCAATCAGTCTCGCCAGACGTGCAGCTTGTGGTCGATAAACGGCTTCCGGACGAAAGAGACGCGCACCATGAATCCGATCAAGCCTTTTTTTTCGGGGCAATCGGATGCGCGTGGCGGCTCAGAATGAAATTGGCAAAAAACTTGCACCAGATCGTGACGCCCGCTATCGCGGTCCAGCTGTCGTAATCGAGTTGGCCGAACACGATCGAGATAATTACGCCGACCATGATCGATCCTGCGAGCAGGTTGATCGCCATGTCATAAGGTGCAAATTTCTCGGGGTTGGGCGGCGACACGCCGCGCTTGAGCGCGACTTCCGAAAAATCGCGTTTTATCAGGATTCGCCACACGCGGCGCAGCCAGAAGAACGCCATCGGGAACAGTGCAAGAAACAGGACCCATGTCAACACAACGCTAACGTCAAAAACCATTTAAAACTCCTTTGCCATACCGCATATGGCCGGCAATTGTGCAGATACGGAAAATAAAAAACCCCGGCGGCCGGGCCGACGGGGTTCGGAACTTTGGACACCGTGCCCGCAATGGGCACGGTACGGTCCGCACCACTCAATATCCGATGATGTATATCGAATAGCTGAGCAGAAATCGGACTATCAGGCATGTCCTCCGGTCGCTGCGCCCGAACCTTTTGGAATCCGGATCGATTCGACCAGCTGCTGGATATGCGCGGGGGCCTCGCCGGAAAACTTGCTAACCCCATAGGCCACTGCGAAGTTAACCATGGCGCCCACAGTACCGAAGGCTTCCGGCGTGATGCCGAAGAAGCCGTTGGTGCCGCCGACCAGACCGACATACTCGGTGCCCTTGATGAACAGGATGCCCTTGTGCGCGAACACATAGAACAGTACCACGAACAAGCCTGACAGCATGCCGGCCATGGCACCGGTGTTGTTCATCTTCTTGCTGAAGATACCCATCATGATCGCCGGGAACAATGTACTGGCGGCGATACCGAAGGCCAGTGCCACTGTACCTGCCGCAAAGCCCGGCGGATTCAGACCCAGGTAACCGGCCAGCACGATGGCGAAAGCCATCGAGATCTTGCCTGCCAGGAGTTCCTTTTTCTCGCTGATGCCCGGCACGAAAACGCCCTTGATCAGATCATGCGAAATCGCCGCCGAGATTGCCAGCAGCAGGCCCGCCGCTGTCGACAACGCTGCAGCCAGACCGCCTGCTGCTACCAGCGCAATCACCCAGTTCGGCAGCAACGCGATTTCCGGGTTGGCCAGCACGATGATGTCCGGATTGACGGTCAGCTCGTTACCTTTCCAGCCAGCAGCCTCAGCCTTGGCTTTTGCTTCGGCGTTGGTGGTCTTGTCGTTGTAGTACTGGATGCGGCCGTCGCCGTTTTTGTCGTCGAATTTCAGAAGACCGGTGACTTCCCAGCGCTTCATCCAGTCGGGACGCTCTTCAGCCTTCAGGCTGGCTTCGGGAGCGTACAGGTCGGTTCCGGGCTGGACCGCACTGTTGACGGTACGGTGCAGGTTCACTTTGGCCATTGCGCCGACTGCCGGTGCAGTGGTGTACAGGATCGCAATGAAGACCAGCGCCCAGCCTGCGGAAGAGCGTGCATCGGCGACCTTCGGTACCGTGAAGAAGCGAATGATCACGTGCGGCAGACCCGCGGTTCCGATCATCAGCGATACCGTGTAAAAGAAGGTGTTGAGCATGCTGCCGGCCGGCGTCGTGGTGTATTCATTGAACCCCAGGCCAGTTACCACCGAGTCGAGCTTGGTCAGCAGCGATTCACCCGTACCTAACAGTTCCGAGCCCAGGCCCAGTTGCGGCAACGGGTTGCCGGTCAGGTTCAGGGAAATGAAGATCGCCGGAATCGTGTAGGCGAAGATCAAGACCAGGTACTGTGCAATCTGCGTATACGTGATGCCCTTCATGCCGCCGAACACCGCGTAGACGAACACGATCGCCATGCCGACGTAGACGCCGGTTTCAGCCGACACGCCGAGAAAGCGCGAGAATGCCACGCCAACGCCGGTCATCTGGCCGATAACGTAGGTGATCGACGCAACCAGCAGGCAGATTACCGCAACGATGCGGGCGCCATTCGAGTAGAAGCGGTCGCCGATGAACTGCGGCACCGTGTATTTGCCGAACTTGCGCAGGTACGGTGCCAGCAGCATTGCCAGCAGCACGTAGCCGCCGGTCCAGCCCATCAGGAACACCGAGCCGCCGTAACCCATATTGGAAATCAGGCCTGCCATCGAAATGAACGAGGCGGCAGACATCCAGTCCGCAGCGGTAGCCATACCGTTGGTGACTGGATGTACGCCGCCGCCGGCGACATAAAAGTCGCTGGTGCTTCTCGCGCGAGCCCAAAATGCAATGCCGAGATAGAGCGCAAAGCTTGCGCCGACGATGAGATAGGTAGTCGTTTGAAGATCCATATTATGTCCTCCCCCTTAGTCTTCGTGTACGCCGAACTGGCGGTCGATCTGCCCCATTTTTCTGGCGTAATAAAAAATCAGTGCCACAAATATGTAAATGGAACCTTGCTGCGCAAACCAGAAACCCAGCGGATAACCACCGAGATGGAAATTGTTAAGCAGCGGGGCGAACAAAATGCCTGCACCGTACGAGACGATGAACCAGACAATCAGTACCTTGGTCAGCAATCGCAATGTTGCTTTCCAATAGGCGTCGTTATTGCCGTTTTCCATAAGTCGGATCTCCTTAATATTATGCTTGTACGTGAAGATTGAGCGCCGGAACTCCGTGCTGTTCGACCAGGCTTTGGT
Source organism: Oxalobacteraceae bacterium (assembly GCA_036675035.1). Classification (GTDB taxonomy): domain Bacteria; phylum Pseudomonadota; class Gammaproteobacteria; order Burkholderiales; family Burkholderiaceae_D; genus MESE01. The sequence goes on along the minus strand of JAKFFO010000007.1, from coordinate 5,307 downwards.
ACGGGTCGTATTTCAACCTGTATATAAATGTGCGGCCAGGTTTTTGTTTCCGGCGGACTACTTTACAACGCTGGTTTTCGCCAGTGTTGCCTAGATTACTTCAAAAATGCGGATTTTGGGGGTATGCAACTTCTGTTTTTTTAATATTCGGCATGTTTACGCACCGTGATTGGGCTTCATTTATTGCTTTTTTGCAATAAAAATCAAAATTTATCCCAATGCGGTTCCGGCCCGAAATGATTCAGTAAATGGTCGATGAATGCGCGAACTTTCGGCTGCAGATAGCGATTCGGCAGGAAAGTCGCATACAGCGACATATCCGGATTGGCGACACTGTCTGGAAGAATCTGCGTCAACCGGCCGTTTTTCAGCAGCGGTCCGAGAATATACGTAGGGAATAATACGATGCCCATGCCATCCAGGGCCATTTGCAGCAACACTTCGGATGTATTCACACGGCATCGGCCGGGAACATGCAAATTCACTTCCTTGCCGCCTACCCGGTATCGCCAGCCGCTGCGCATTGCTTGCGCTCCCTGATACACCAGGCATTGGTGGTGCTGCAAATCCTGAGGTGTCGCCGGTGTGCCGTAGCGTTCAAGATATTCCGGCGATGCGCAGGTAACCCAGCGCACCGGCGCAATCCTGCGCGCCACCATGGTCGGCGTCGGGTGGTCGGTGATCCGGATCGCAAGATCGTAGCCTTCGTCCACGATATCGATTATCCGGTCGGTCGCATTCAGTTCCACTTCCACCTGCTCATGCAGCTGCAAAAATGTCCGCAGCGCCGGCGCCAGGTGCAGTGATGCAAAAATTACCGGTGAAGTTATGCGCAGCACCCCTCGTGGTTCGACCTGCAATTGGGTGACTGTTTGCCCGGCTGCCTCGATCTCATGCGCGATTCGTGCGCAGTGCTCATAGTATGCCGTTCCAATCTCGGTAAGGCTCATTCGGCGCGTAGTCCGGTTAAGCAGCCGGACACCCAGTGCGGCTTCAAGATTACTGACTTGCTTGCTGACCAGCGATTTGGACGTCGACAGCGCACGCGCCGCTTCCGAAAAACTTTTGGCTTCGACGACTTTGGCAAAAGTCATCATTTCCGCAAGGCGCTCCATCGCGTTCTCCTGTTTTCCAGTTAGATGGAATTGTCCTCATATGAGAACAATCTTATTCCATTTTGTCAGATTGTAAATACCTGAGAACAAACCATAATGAGTCGCATGGAGGTCGATTCAACAGTGCCTCAGGTTTGTATCAACACAGGAGATCATCATGCATGCGCATTTCAAGCAGAACGTCGTTTCGGGCCACCGCGATCTTGAGCATGGCGCCGCGCAACTAAATGCGCCGAATCCGGCTTCACGCGATGGAGCAATTTATTTGAATAAACATCAGCATCTGCACATGCATGATGCTTGCGGCTGGACGGTTCATGCATTGGCCGGAACGATATGGATTACCCAGGATGGCGACACGCGGGATATCGTGCTGGAAGCCGGCGAGTCGTTCATTCTGGACCATGAACGCAAGGCGCTGCTGTCTCCTCTGGATCAGGCGCAGCTATCGTTGGAGCCGGGCCCGTGCCGTCAAGCCGCGCAACGAGGCGCAAGACCGGCACGTTCGGTTTTCGCACTTCCTCGGCTGCGGTTTTCCTCGGTGTAAGGGGAAGAGTTCCATGGCATCGCTTCAGTTTCGCCCGGCAGCAACGGACAACATGCTGCATCCGGACGAGGTTCACGACGCGTGGCGCCTGAAAGACGGTACGGTCATCATGCTGCGCGCGGTGCATCCCGACGATGGTGAAAAAATGCAGGAGCTGGTCCGCGGACTGTCGATGCAAAGCCGGTATCGGCGATTCTTCTATCCGGTTCATCAACTGATGCCGGCGGTGCTTGAACGCTTTACCGAAGCCGATCCCATGCGCGCGATTACACTGCTTGCCGTGGTATGGGACAGTGGTCGAGAAACCGTGGTGGGCATGGCCCAATACGCAGCCGAACCTTATCCGCAGCGCTGTGAGTTCGCGGTTGTGGTGTCGGATGCATGGCAACGCACCGGCATCGCGACGCGAATGATCCGCAACCTGATTTGCGTCGCGAGCGCCGCCGGAATCGAGCGCATCGAGGGCGATGTCCTGGCAGACAACGTACCGATGCGGCGACTCTTGCTCGCAATGGATTTTTCGATCGAATCGCATCCCGACGGCGCCGGACTGGTCAAAGCGGGCAAGGAGCTCACCGCACCGGCATGGAAATGCTCTGAACTGGCAGCCCTTGCACGCCGGGCGCCGCGCAACATGTCCGGTATGGTCAACCGGATTCCGTAGAACCGACGCTCGCATACACCGCGACTCTCCGTGGCCGGAAGAGGATCGGCCTTGCGATAGGAGATGAATCCGGCGTCCGGAATATCCAGGAACTTATCATTGCCGGATGATGTCGGTCTTATAAGACTTGGCGTTGAAAATGCCGGGTCTGTCGATTCCGCGCGTCGACGCCAATCTCTACGTGCCATCCGGCGCTTGCCGAATTTCGGCGCACACCAACGGGAGCCGCAATGAAAATACTGCTTTGGATAATCGGGATCATATTCTTGATTGGTTTGCTGGTCGTATCCGGAGTGCTGAAGCTGATTTTCTGATCTCGCGTCGCCAAGCCTGCTCAGCCAGGTGGTTTTCCTTGCTGCTGGTTGCGACACTGACCGGCTCGCCTCGCATCGGCATGAATTCTCGTGCTACTCTTAAGCAATAAAACTGCCGGGCCTCCCGGCTCGATTCATGGCCGTTCAGCCAGATCGAGTGGGCCCCGGACGCTTGCAGCGTGCAACCCGTTGGTGTCCATCCGTTTGTTTTTATTGTGACGGCAGCAAACAACAATGATGAAAAAATTGCTCCGGATTCCGCAAGACGACCCCGCTCAGGTTCTGAGAATTCGCCACATGCTCATGGCGGCTGCATCCTATGTGACGATCATCGGGTTCGTAATGTATTGCAGCCATGCCGGATTGTCGCGGCTATCGCTGCCGGCGACCTGGGCGCTGGCCGCTCTCGCGCTGGTGATCAATGCGGCGTTCTATCTGATGATTTTGAGCGGGCGCAACAAGGACTTGGCCGACCCGAGCATGACCATGGTTCAGATTACGGCGGCAACTGTTTGGCTGCTGCTGGTTCTGTACTACATCGAACAGATTCGTGGCGCCGTGCTGATCCTGTTTCTCAACTGTTTTATTTTCGGTATTCTGCGCCTGCGCACAGCGCAGTTTCTCGGCATTGCGCTGTTTGCGTTGGCCGGCTATGGCATCATTATCGGATTGCTGGCAAAGTATCATCCGCAGTCGATCAACATGAGGATCGAGGTTTTGCAGTGGGTACTGCTCGCGATGGCGCTGCCGTGGTTTGCCGTGATCGGCGCCTACATCAGCAACATACGTAGCGCGCTTCGGCAAAAAAACAAGGACCTGGAAAAAGCGCTTGGAACGATCGAGCGGCTGGCATCGCATGATGAGTTGACCGGCGCCTACAGCCGGCGATTTTTCCTGGATGCGCTGCGCCGCGAGAAGACGCGCTCCGATCGCGACGGAAACGTGTTTTGTCTCGCGATCCTCGATCTTGATTCTTTCAAGGCCGTCAACGACAAGCATGGCCACCTGGTCGGCGACGACGTGCTGCGCGAGTTCGCGGAATCGGTCCAGCTCGAACTGCGCGGCTCGGATTATTTTGCGCGCTACGGTGGCGAGGAATTTGCGCTATTGCTGGTCGATACAGACCTGCCTTACGCAGCGGGGGTGCTGGAGCGGATTCGTCGACGTGTCGAAATCAACTCGTTTACCCATGTCGGACGCTCGGTGACGGTGTCGGCCGGCATCGCGCGGTATCGCCTGCATGAAGATTTGTCCGGCACCTTGGGCCGGGCCGATCGCGCGCTGTATTCGGCCAAGGCGGCCGGCCGCAACCGGGTCGAGCAGGCAGTGCCGTAAATTCTCCGACCGGCATCGGGTTCAGGCAAAAAAATAGCGCGGACAGGTTATCCTGCCGCGCTATTCGTTTGCCTGTCCCCGAAACCGAAGACATGACGCAAGCATCAGGCCGCCAGTCGCTTCTCCAGCTGCGCTTTCGCGTTTTCCAGCTCTTTCGGCAAATGGTATTTCAGCTTGTCGAACAATTCGGCATGCAGCTTCAGTTCGGTTTCCCACGCGGCTTTGTCGATTGACGTGATGCGGTCGAATTGCTGCTGCGTGAATTCGATGCCATCCCACTTCAGATCGGCAAATTGCGGTGTGGTGCCGAATACATTTTCAACGCCGCTTGCCTTGCCCTCGATGCGATCGAGCATCCACTTGAGTACACGCATGTTGTCGCCGAAACCGGGCCATACGAACTTGCCGTTTTCATCGGTGCGGAACCAGTTGACGCAATAGATCTTCGGCTGCACTGCGCCGCTTGCCTCGATTTTTTTGCCCACGTCCAGCCAGTGCTGGAAATAGTCGCTCATGTTGTAGCCCATGAACGGCAGCATCGCGAACGGATCGCGGCGTACGACACCTTGCTGGCCGGCCGCGGCCGCAGTGGTCTCGGACCCCATGGTGGCAGCCATGTACACGCCTTCCACCCAGTTGCGCGCCTCGGTCACCAGCGGTACGGTGGTCGAGCGGCGACCGCCGAAGATGAATGCCGAAATCGGTACGCCTGCCGCGTCGTCCCATGCCGGATCGAGCACCGGATTCTGGGTTGCCGATACCGTGAAGCGCGCATTCGGATGCGCAGCCTTGCGGCCGGTTTCTTTGGCGATTTCCGGCGTCCAGTCCTTGCCTTGCCAGTCGATCAGGTGAGCCGGTGCTTCCTTGGTCATGCCTTCCCACCATACATCGCCGTCGTCGGTCAGCGCGACGTTGGTGAAGATGGTGTTGGCAGTCATCGACGCCATGCAATTCGAATTGGTCGCCGTGTTGGTGCCCGGAGCGACGCCGAAATAGCCCGCTTCCGGATTGATTGCATACAGGCGGCCATCCTTGCCCGGTTTGATCCATGCGATATCGTCGCCGATCGTGGTGACTTTCCAGCCCGCGAATGTCTTGGGCGGAATCAGCATTGCAAAGTTGGTCTTGCCGCAGGCGGACGGAAAAGCGGCTGCGACATAATGTTTCTTTCCTTCCGGCGATTCGACGCCGAGGATCAGCATGTGTTCAGCCAGCCAGCCCTGGTCGCGGCCCATCGTGGACGCGATACGCAGCGCAAAGCATTTTTTCCCGAGCAGCGCATTGCCGCCGTAGCCGGAGCCGTACGACCAGATTTCGCGGGTTTCCGGGTAG
>JAKFFO010000182.1:0-3207 GCA_036675035.1 Oxalobacteraceae bacterium | reverse complement strand
TCTTTGCTGCGATTAGAGTGATTCGTCGTGCATTGGCAAGCCCAGTTCCGACTGTGCATGAAGCAGAAGCCATTTATCGTGATCCTGAAGACATTCAGCCATCAAAAGCTGGACATTAAGGAGAGTCAGATGAATCTAAAATTTGCTAAAAGTGGAAAAACGATGATTTATAAAATCATTAAAATGACCGTGATGTCGCAGAAAGATTTGATTCTGAACCCTAAAAATTGGTCTCGAATTGCGACATTGTGGCAACGTTTGCAGCAAAGTTTTCGCTTGATGGTGGGGGTGCCTGATTATCCAAACTATTTGGAGCATATGAAAAAGCACCATCCTGATTTAGAAGCGATGGATGCTAAAACTTTTTATCGTCATTGTGTGGATGCACGTTATCCATCTGCAACGAATGGCATGAAAAAGTGCCCTTGTTAATGTAATGAATCAATTGAAAGACGGCACTTCGGTGCCGTTTTTTTGTGAAAAATCGAGTGAAAATATTCAATCACATGCGGTTGCACGTGTTAGATTCGACAGTGTACTTTTTTGCATGAAGCAAGTTGTTGCATCGTAGATTAAATCATAACGAACACGGAGTGTGAGGTATAAAAGGTTCATGTCGTATATTTGACAGCTTTTGATTGTTATAGTTCTTAAAATACTGGAATGTTTGCAAAGGGAAATTGAATGAAAATATATATTTATGGTGCTGGAAGCATTGGGTGTTATTTAGGCGGAAGGTTGGTTGCTGCAGGTAATGATGTTACTTTTATCACGCGTCCACGTATTCATGCAGAGCTTTCCCAATGGGGCTTAGTCTTAACTGATTATTTAGGCAAAAAGATCAAACTTGCACCTCATCAACTCAAACTAACGACTGACCCGACTCAGGTCGTGGATGCCGATGTTATTTTTATTTGTGTGAAATCGGCGGCAACCGAACAAGTTGCACATGAACTCAAAGAATATTTAGGGGCTAAAACACCGCTGATCATCAGCTTTCAAAATGGCTTAAGCAATGTCCCTATTTTAAAAAGGGTTTTGCAAGGGCAGATGATTTTAGAGGGGATGGTTCCTTTTAACGTCCGGCCAGTGCATCGACGATGTTCAGGCGCATGGCGCGCAACGCAGGCAGCAGGCCGACCGCGATCCCGATCGCGAGCATCAGCCCGACCGCCATCAGCCAGGTTTCGGACGGCACGTGGTCGAGCTGGATCATGCCGCCGCTGGTGGCTGCCACCACCGACATCAGCAAGCTCGCGATGGCCATGCCGATCAGTCCGCCGAGCAGCACCAGCAGCACCGCTTCTGCCATCACCAGCAGCAGCACGCTGCGGTTGCTGAAGCCGATCGTCTTGAGCACCGCCAGTTCCGGGATGCGCTCGCGCACCGCCTGCGCCATGGTGTTGCCGGTCAGCAGCACCAGGGTGAAGAACACTGCCGCCATGATCGCGGTCACGATCATGCCGACGTCGGCGAACTGCTTGACGAACGCCTGGTTGAACGCCTGCTCGGTCTGGGTTTTGGTCTCGTGGTCGGAGTTCTCGCTGATCGCGTCGATCGCGCGCGCGACCTGCGTGGCCTGGTTCGGGTCGGCGAGCTTGACGATGTACCAGCCGACGCGGCTCTTGACGAAGTCGTTGGCCTCGTCGAAGTACTTCCAGTTGAACACCAGCTGGTTTTCCTCGCCGCGGCGCTTCTGGTCCTTGACCTTGAAGATCGCGGCGACCTTGAACGTCCAGGTGTTGCCGCCCTTGGTCGGGAAGATCGTCGCCTGCAAGGGCACGGTGTCGCCGATCTTCCAGCCGTGCTTCTTCGCCAGCGATTCGCCGACGGCGATGCCGTCGCGGGTCGACTCGAACGCCTTCACCTGCTCCTCGGAAATCGAGTATTCGGGGTACAGGTCGAAGAAGCCGGGGCCGACCGCGAAGTTCGGGAAGAACTCCTTGGGGTCGCGGTAATAACCGCCGAACCACGCCGCATAGACCGCCTGCTTCACGCCCGGCGTCGCCTCGACCTGCGAGGTCAGGCTGTACGGCAGCATCTGCGTGATCGACAGCCGCGACGACACGATCAGGCGATCGTAGCCGGCGACGTTGGTGCCGGCGTTGAACGCCACGCGCACCGAGTCGAGCATGCCGAACAACAGGAACGCGGTGACCACCGACAGCAGCGTCAGCGAGGTGCGGGTCTTGCTGCGGAACAGCGCGGCCCAGATCAGGTGCATGTATTTCATGTCGTGGCCTCCATCGCCCGTGCTGCCGGTCAGGCCGCGTTGCGCACCTGTTCGACCAGCGTGCCCTTATCGAGATGCAGCGTGTGCGTGGCGTACTCGGCGGCCTTGGGATCGTGGGTCACCATCACGATCGTCTTGTCGTGCTCGCGGTTGAGCATCTGCAGCAGGGTCAGGATTTCCTCGGCCGACTGCCGGTCGAGGTCGCCGGTCGGCTCGTCGCAGATCAACAGGGTGGGGTCGGACACGATCGCGCGGGCGATCGCCACGCGCTGCTGCTGGCCACCGGACAACTCCGCCGGACGATGCTTGCCGCGGTCCTTCAGCCCGACCAGTTCCAGCGCGATCTCGGCATTGCGCTTGCGCTGCGCCGCCGACAGGTTGGTCAGCAGCAGCGGCAGTTCGACGTTCTTCTGCGCGCTCAGCGTCGGCATCAGGTTGTAGAACTGGAACACGAAGCCGACGTGGTTGCTGCGCCAGTGCGAGAGCTGGCCGGACGCGAGCTTGTCGATGCGCTGGCCGGCGACTTCGATCTCGCCCGAGGTGGGGGAATCGAGTCCGCCGATGAGGTTGAGCAGGGTGGTCTTGCCGGAGCCGGACGGGCCCATCAGCGCGACGAAATCGCCCTTGTCGATGTCGATGTCGAGGCCGTGCAGCACGTCGACCTTCTCCGGGCCGCGCTGGTAGGTCTTGTGCAGGTTGCGGATGCTGACGAGGGTGGACATGTCGTGCGTGCTCCGTTGTGGTTCGTTGTTCCGCTGATCCCGCAGTCCGTAGGAGCGGGATGACTATTCGGTTGCTGTCGTGTTCCCGGATTCTTCATCGGCCGCGACGCGCACCTGCGCGCCATCGGCCAGGCCTTCCGCCGGATCGAGCACGACGGTGTCGCCGCCGGCCAAGCCCTCCAGCACCTCGCGATCCTCGCCCAGCGTGCGGCCGAGCTTGAGCGTGCGACGCTGCGCCTTGTCGTCGTTGAC
>JAKFFO010000092.1:0-18507 GCA_036675035.1 Oxalobacteraceae bacterium | reverse complement strand
GGGGCGTGTTTTGTTGTAACAATTTTCCGGTCGGGAATGTTCAACGCTAATATTAGCGGGCACCTTGACGTGCAAAATCTACCCGGTCGCAGTTACCGTTGCGGACGAATATAAGGCAAGCGCGCATCACCGAAATCGAGTTTCGTGATTGCGTATCAAAGGAGGATATCAATGAACAAGCACCTTTCCCTGGTCACGCTTTTGTGCGCCGGCATAATGATCGCGACACCGCAGGCCATTGCGCAGACTGTAGCCGCCGTGTCGAAAAAGGAAGTTTCCAAGAAGCCGGTAAAGAAAGTGGCGAAAAAGGCGTTGTCAAAAGAATCGGCAAGCGCCGATGATGACAAGCATTCCGATATTGCGGACTTTTCCGGCACCAGTTTCAATTGCGACCTTGGTAACCGGATCACCGTGTACGAAAGGACCGGTGACAATGACAATATCAAATTGCGCTGGAACAAACGGGTCCACGATTTGAAACGCGTGTCGACGTCAACCGGCGCACATCGCTTTGAAGACAAGGGTACAGGTCTGGTATGGATACACATTCCGGCAAAAGCAATGCTGCTCGACTCCAAAAAAGGTCAGCAGCTTGCCAATGAATGCAGAAATCCGCAGCAGCTCATGGCCAGCAAGGCAAAAAAATAAAAAATAAGAACGGCTGATTGAAAAAGGGGGGACAGGATTTGCAATCCTGTCCCCCCTTTTTTTGGTCCGATTGCTGGTCGCATGCCGGCCCTATGCTTGCATCGGGTCACATCGACATGACGACCGGCCCACCTTTTTCCAGTGCGCGCCGGTATGCCGGCCTCGCTTCCATTTTTTCTTTATAGGCTTGCAAGCGCGGAAAATTGCCCGTTCCTCTGCCGCGTGCCAATGCGGCTTCGACGGCAAAGCTCATCTGGAAGTCCGCAATGCTGAGCTGATCGCCGGCGAACCACGCGTGTCCGGCAAGATGATCTTCGATGAATGCGAGCGCCGTCGCCAGATTGGGATCGATCAGCCTGGCCTGCACGGCAGCGCACAATTGCCGGGCGATTGGCCGCACAAAAAACGGCATGCGCTGTTTTGGTACGGTCGTGAACACGAGTTTCATCACGAGCCAGTTCATCAGCGAGCCTTCCGCATAATGCATCCAGAACCGGCACTGGCGATGCGCCGGCGTTCCCGGCAGCGGTTGCAGGTTTGCGGCCTCGCCTCCGGCTTGTGCGCCATAGCACTCGACCAGGTATTCCAGGATCGCACCCGATTCGGCTACCGTAATTCCGTTGTCGACGATCACCGGCGATTTTCCCAACGGGTGGATGGCTTTCAGTTCCGGCGGTGCGAGTCTTGTCTTGGGATCGCGCGGATAGCGCACGATCTCATATGGGACGGCCAGCTCTTCGAGCAGCCAGAGCACACGTTGCGATCGGGAGGTTTCCAGGTGGTGAACAGTAATCATGGCCGCGAGTTTATCACTGCTTTAATCATTGTTATATTTAATCGGACCGTGCCTTATCCGGTGTGCGTTCGCCGCGTTAAAGAAGCGGGAGGGTCGGCAGCACTTATTATGTGGAGGACGCGGATAGGGTCAGCAAATATCCGGTAACCTGAATCAAGTCGATGGCAGGGATTGATACGTGCTCATGCCACGTGTTTCGCGGATATGAGCAATCGGCGCGGCCGGCCGAGGAATTCTCGGGCATGCTTTCCCGGCAGATTGATTACCGGCATTGACACTCCGGGCAAATGGCGTAACGTATATATTTGAATTGGTTTTTCTCGCGAGCGCGGTTTATCCTCGCAACAATTTCCGTGTATTGCAGGGAGGGGAAGGTAGATGAACATGAAATTGAAAAAAGCAGTTGGGCCGTTGTCTGCGGTAATCTTGCTGGCCCTGGCCGCTTTTGCCTATTATCTATGGCAACAGGGACCGACCAATCAGCCGAGCCAGCAGCCGACGGTCTCTGCTCCGGCTGACGCGCCTGCACCGCAGGCCGAAGCAACCGAGCCTGCGATTCAGCATCCGGTGCCGGAGACGGCGGAGACACCGCTTCCGGCGCTGGATCGGAGCGACCCGACCGCGTTGGCCGCGCTTGCCGACGTATTCGGCGCAAAATCGGTCAAGCAGTTCTTTGCGCCGCAGGAAATCATTCGCCGTATTGTTGTCACGGTTGACAATCTCCCGCGCAAAGTGATCCCGGCACAATTGCGGCCCACAATTCCGCCCGACGGCCGGTTCCAGACCGCTGGCAAGGGAGAGAAGCTGACCATGGCGAAATCGAACTTCGAGCGCTACGATCCGTTTATCCGAGTCGCCGAAATGGTGGATGCAAAGACATTCGCCGCTGCATACACCAGTCTCTATCCGCTGTTTCAGCAAGCCTATCGTGATCTCGGTTATCCGACCGGGTACTTCAACGATCGTCTGGTGGCCGTGATCGATCATATGCTGGAAGCGCCTCAGACCGACGAGCCGATAGCGCTGGTCCAACCGCATATTTTTTACAAATTCGCGGACCCGGAACTGGAAGCGCTTTCAGCCGGCCACAAGCTGATGCTGCGCATCGGGAATGAGAACGCGGAGAAAATGAAGAAAAAACTGCGCGAAATTCGCCGTGAGCTGGCCACTAGCGGACCCAAACAGCAATGACGCAGTGCAGTTTTCTGCTGGCATTCGCCGCGCCGCTCAAGACGGCTGGCCGCCGGCAGCGACAACACTTTTTCTCCATCCGGATGCGATTGCGGAATATCCGGTGGAGAAGCGGTTCGATGTCGAACGAGAACGCCATAACGGCAATGTGGCCGATAATCAGAACGGTGCCGTATGCGGCAATTACCGTGACATAGTCCGGTATCTGAAGAGAGATATCGCTTGTCGTACCGAAAAGCGCAATCGCGGCAAATTAAACCACCGCAGAAACCGGTACCGCTGTCGAATCCGCCGACCGGTAGCAGTGCCCGCGCTTCACGATTTCATAGCCATGCATGGTTGCGTAGGCGGTTGCGGCCAGCACGGCGATCCACCAGGCATAACTGAATGGCAGGCTGATACCGATGCCGATCGCCCAAACTGCTCCAAACGACCGGCGTGCCGTGAAGTACGGCGTTCTCGATGCACCGCCCGGTTGCCGATTTTTTCATGATGCCTCTATTCAAATTCATGTTCATGTTTTGCGCCGAATGCCAAAAAAGCTAGCGGCATTTAGACATTAAAAATAATTTTACATGGCTGAATTAACATTAAACTCGAGTTCGTTTTTATTTCTCGACTTCAAAGTTCCCAATTACAAATGAGATTATTTCGCCTGCTTGCGCTTTTTTTCGTATCGACCATTCTATTCGGCTGCTCGGCAATGACGCCATCGGATGCTGCCTGCACCGCCACGTTGGAGACCGGTCGGGGTCCTGTCCACGCCTCCGAAATCGGTCGGTTTTTCGACGGAGTGGAGGGCACGATTGTGTTTCTGGATGCGCAGACCGGACAGACTTTTTGCCATAACCCCGAGCGGGCCAGGATCGCATTTCTTCCCGCTTCGACATTCAAGATTCCGAACACCCTGATCGCGCTCGAAACCGGGGTTGCCAGTTCGCCGGATTTTGCACTCGCGTGGGACAGCGCGGCCGTACCGCGCCAGAGCTGGTGGCCGGCGGCGTGGGCGCAAGACCATACGCTGCGCACCGCATTGCCGAACTCGGTGGTCTGGTTCTACAAGGAACTCGCGCGCCGCATCGGACCGGAACGCATGCAGGCGCATCTGGATCGGTTCGACTACGGCAACCGGGACATATCCGGCGGCATCGATCAATTCTGGCTGTCTGGCGGCTTGCGCATCTCCGCGAAGCAGCAAGTCGATTTTCTGCGGCGCTTTTATTTTGGTGAATTGCCGGTATCGGAGCGCGCGACCAAGGCAGTCAAGGACGCGTTGATCATCGAAGAAACACCGTTGTACCGAATCAGCGGCAAGACCGGCTGGGCCGGCTTCGGTGAATCCTCTTCAGAGCAGGTCGGATGGCTGGTCGGTTATCTGGAGCGCAAGGGAGAAGCAGAAGGGCAGGTCTATTTTTTCGCGACCAACATACACATCAAGAAAAATGAAGATGCCGCGACCCGGATGCTGATTACCAAGGCCGTCTTGCGCCGTGCCGGTTTGATCTAGATCGGTTTGAGAGCGGCAACGGAGGATGCGGCGTCCGTTGCCCGCCGAAGGCAGCAAGCAGCGTTCGGCCGCACAGGTTGGCCGCTTTGCATGCGAATCGCGTGTCCTCGCTTCTATGCATGAACTCTGGTAACCGCCGTCATGCACAAGCAGACTGCGCATGCTCGAATGCTTGACTTCAATCAATGGCTGGCCTGCGCACTTTTTAATACTAGTATGCAAAAATGCTCGAACGGGTAGTCGGCTGCATCGGTTGAATCAGAGCCCAATTCCAGTGGCCATTAATGTCGGGAGCAAACATGAGTCAGTTTGTCGAGGATCGACGTCACACGCCTTGTTCAGGGCTGCTGGATTCGGCAATGCGAACCGCATCAAGGCTGGCCGTGCATCCTGATCCGATGACCAAGTCATTGGCGATACAAATCATTACCGATTTAAAGCAGATTCGGCGCCAGATGCCGATGCGTCGCAAATACGATACCGAAGCGCCCAGAAAATCCGCATAGTGCATCGACATGCAACCGCCGCGGTTGCATGCGAAAGGGCCGCATGTTTCTGTCCGCGCCGATGCTGGCCGGTTCTCCGGCATCGCAGATTGCTTGTCGAGTCTCTTCGTGAATCGCCTTGGTCTTTAACGGCAGGCGCAGGAAGCGATTGAAACGTCTTCGTTACCAGGCTTTCTGATTGTTGTCGTACGACGGGCAACCGCCGGTTCCCCATCGATTGTGACAGGCGCGGAACATGCAGGTTTCCCGCTTGAACAGATTGCTCTCTTGTTCGCATGCCTGCACATTGTTTGCGACTGGCGCAGCGTCGCGAGTTTCCGTGCGTGCCGCCTTGACCGTGGTCTTGCGCGCCTCCGGGCGTGCCTCCGTACTTGAAGTGTGCGTATTTTTGTTCGCTGCCTCCGCGTCCGATGACGCAACCGCAGGTCGGGACGATCCATTGCCGGGAACACCAGGCTGCATCTGGTAAGCAAAAAAACTGCCCAACACGCAACCGACCAGAAGTATGGCAACCATCGGTAGCCATTTTCTGAGGCCGCCTTTCTGTCCGTTCGGCTCGGCGCGAGCCGGTAATTTGCCAAGCCCGGATTGCGCATGCTGGCCAGATTCGGCAGTGCGTGTTTGCCCGATAACCGGCAATTGTGGCGCCCCGCAGCTCGCACAGAACCGGGCGCCCGGGGTTAACTGCTCATGGCATTGAATACAGTCCGGCGTCTCGGCGGGTGAAGCAGTATCAGGATTTTTGAGCGGCGTCGCGCATGTCGTGCAGAACGTGGCTGGTTGAATATTTCGAGTGCGACAGGATGGGCAGATCAATTGTGTCCTCCTTTGACTGGCGGATCAGGATTTCGCGTCCATGCGGCTCAAGGATGCGGCAGCCGGCGCCCAGGCAGCCGCTGCCTGCTCTGCGGATCCAATGATGACTCGGGCGGCTGCTGCTACCTACTTCGGCGCGGCTGCGTCGATCCCCTTCACCATGAGTACGACTGCATCGGCGCCTGCTTTGCGATCGGCGGCGATCGCCTGGTATACCGGATCGTCGCGAAACCGCTTCGCTTCGGCTTCGTCTGGGAAAGCCATCATGACGATCTTGTTGCATGGCCATTCGCCCTCCAGAACCACCGGATCTTCATCAGCAGCCAGCAGTTTCGCATTGAACCGTGCGAAGACCGGCGGGAATGCCTTCTGGTAGCGGCGATATGAAGCGATATCCTTGAACCTGAGTTGTGCGATCGTATAGACAGTCATAAGTTTATCTCTGGTTATCGTGTAATATACTTCAGCATTGAAGTATATTGTGCTGTCGCTCATTGTCAATCCCCGGGAAGGTTTTCGTACCATATGTCCGCATCCAGTCACCGTCTTTACCACCGGCTGCAACTTGCCGCACACCACTTGCGCAAGACGTCGGACCGCGCGATCGGCGAGGTCATTGCACTGACTACTGCCCAGGCTTCGGTCTTGTCGGTACTGGCTCGCGAAGGCCGATCCACGCAGCGGACAATCGCCCGGGAACTGGGATTGAATGACTCCGCCGTGACACCGATGGTGGCGCGTCTTGTCAGTATGGAATTGGTGAGTCGGGCCCGGGACCAGATCGACGCACGGGCCTGGAGCCTTGAGTTAAGTGAAAAGGGGAAGATCGTCCTGAAGAGCACCAAATCGCCGTTCGCCGCGGTCAACGCGGTCCTCGATCGCGAGTTCAGCGAAGCTGAGATTCGTATACTGACCGGTTATCTCAATCGGATGATCGACGTGCTTGAGTAAGGCGCCGCAGCAGGGAAATGTGTCTGTGCAGGTGCCATTGAGTTTCCGTCCCTGCCTGGCGAGTGGTAAGGATGAGAATTGCCAAAGAAAGCGCGACCGTGTGGCAAGACAGCGCACGACCCCCGGAATCATTTTGTTAATCGCGACTGATTCCACTAGCGCGCCGTGTAAGGGCGGACTCCGGTCGGCATGCCTTCCGAATCGAATCGCCTCGCAATACGGAGCTTCAGTACGCCAACCGTCGCCAGGCCATCTGCGATATCGGCGATTGCGCCTTCCACGGTCTCGCTCCGGCTGATCAGCTTGTCGACGATGCCGATCGGGGCATCGGTTGATACCGCGTGCAAGCTTATCCGCAGCACCGCGTCATCATCCGCTTCGATCGGCCCGACGATCGCGCCGGCGTTATCTGCCGCTATTCCGCTCGCTGATAGCGTTTGCTGCACTTCCGACAGCAGTCGGAGCATTTCCAGCTCCCGCAGTGCCGCCTCCTTCCCGCCATGGAACAGATCCTGATACAGGAAATCGATCTGCACGTCGCGTCCGTCGTTCACGAGGCAGCGCCGCAGCAGCGGCGTCACCTGTTGCGACCATTTCCGGAAGCGCTCCGCACGCGCCTCGAAGTAGCGGTCGGCCGCTGCTTCCTTCTCGGGCATATGATAGAAGGGATCGTCCATGGTCTTCAGCGCAAAGCCGAGCAGGAAGCGCAGCTCCATCGCGCTGTCGTCCGGTGCAAAATCCGATGGCGGCCAGCCGCGCATGCTGCCGGCGATGGCATCGGCCGCCGTGGTCTTCTTGCGCGTCATCGCATCGAATGCCTCATGCACCATTTCGCTCAACTGGCAGTAGCCTATCCGATCGATCTCGTCGAGATGATAGGCATGGCTGACCAGCACCACGTTCGCGTTGCGGCTTTCCAGGCCACCTTCCTTGACGCTGTCGCGCAGTTGCTCGAACGCTTCCATATCCCGAAAGCACTGCTCGCTGCGCAAGCCGCCAATCGTATGCACGAACAGCGGCACCACGAAGGCATTGATCTCTACATCCGGCCCTTCATCGCGGTGGAACAGGGCGGTGCCCGACATCTCCTCCACGTGGTCGCGCAACACGCGCCAGGCGTTGGCATTTTCCTCGAAAGTACGTTCAAGCGCTTCGTCGAGTGCCTTTTCACGCTGTTGCTGCAGGCATTTTTTGATCGACTTGCGCAAGTCCGCCTGCGCTTTCCGCAATGCATCGGGCAATGTGGCGTAGGCATCGGAATCATGCAGGTCGAGTGCCAGTCTGACCAGCCGGCCGGCCAGTACTTCATCCCGTTCTTCGGTCGGGGCACCGGCTTTCGCGGCGGATGTGTGCTTTGTCTTTTTCATGGTGATGCCGGTGAAATTTAGCTGCTCGGCGCAGGACGACCCAATACCGGGCGCCCGCATCGTCCAGTTCGAGATAAGAATAAGGCCATCATGCTAACGCAAGCCGCCGGTTCCGGGGCAAGGACAGGCACGGAAGAACACGAACCGCGCAGCAAGTCTTGCATTCGAGGGAGGACCGCAATCCAAATAATCGAAGCCGGTGCCCGCAATCGACGCGGTTTCTCGGCAACGAGCGGAACATTTCCGGTTGTTCGAGCATCGAACTTTTTTCAACGTATTTGCGAGGACAATATGAAGGCTGCTTTGATCGTTTCGGCAAATGCAAGTCGAGCCAGGTTTTTTTCCCAGAAGCATTCTGCGGAACGTCTGGAAGAAATCAATGGCATGGTCAACACCGCTGTACGCTTGCGCGCTGCCGATACCGAGACGGACGATATAGGATTGCGTTCCGCCTCAAAGAGCGCGCACAGCGTTGGTTCGGCAACGCCGCAAAGCGGTTATGAACCGCACCAGACGCCGGTTGAACATCAGACTGAATTGTTTGCCAGAAACGTCGCCGAATCGCTTATGCAGGCGCATCAGGAGGGGCGCTTTCAGGATATCGTTCTCGTTGCATCGCCGGAATTTCTTGGCGTGCTGCGCAAGCTGCTGGATCCGCGACTGGCCTCTGCCGTAAGTCTGGAGATCAACAAGGATTACACGCAGTCCAGTCCGGAGCAGCTGCGTGAAAAGATTGCAGCGCATCAGGCGAAGAAATAAGCATACCTGGGGCGAGCCGGCAGTAAGAAACTTGAAGAAAGGGAGCATTGAAGAAAGGGGCATATCCGGAAACGGAGTCAATTAATTCCGGTCGCTTTAGAATCGTTCTGAAACAATGATCACAAAGACGCGCGGTAAATTAGTCGAATCCATCCTTCTATTCCGGTTAGTTCGGCAAGGCTCCCACCAGCACGATGCGGCGTTGTATTCGCGCATAAGCATCGAGTGCGCCGGCTTGTTGAGCGCGTTGCGCCTGCACTCCCAGCCATGCCAGCAGCGGCCGGCGCCAGCCTTGCTTTGATGCAGTCTCGGTTGCCAACTCGATATCGGCCGGTGTGAGTCGCCCGTTCTGCAGCAATGCGCCGGCCGCCACGAGACGGGAGAGCGGATCGTCAATGCCGGCAAGCTGGCTTTTGTCGCCGGCTGGCGTAGCGTTCAGCAGTCCGCGGTGATGCGGAGGCAGCAGGGTCGCGTCGACGCCTTGCCAGCGTCCGGCGATATACGCCGCATAGGCGTGTTCGGCGGGGCCGGCATCCATCGCGATCGCCTGAAAGCCAGTGCAAGGATCGAATTCGAGGCTGGCGACCCGTGTCGCACAGCGGATCAGTTCGGCCTGCGCGACCAGGTCGGCGCGACCGGTCGCGGCGAGTTCATTGCGGGCGCGCGCAAAGTGGAGGTTCGCGACGCGCGTGTTGCCGCTCAGGTAAGCGGATGAAAAGCTCTGCAGCGAGCCATGCGCGCTGGATTGCCAGGCGGGTTGCTCCGGTCCGCTGACACAACCCGCCAACAGCACAGCCAGCGACGCCGCCCGCATTGCCGGGAACAGCATCGACGAACGGTTCGTATGGTTTTTCATGGCAACTTGATCTCCGTTTCGCGCGCGAACGGCCACTTGCGGTTGATTTCATCGACCAGGCTGGTCACCTTGCGCAGGCTGACTTCGACTTCGGCACGCAAGGTGCCCAAGTCTTCAGTGGCGACGCGCGCATTGGCACCGACCGCTTGCGCCTCCGCCAGAACCGCATCGACGTTCTTCAGGGTGGTCCGCGCGTCGCCCAGTACTTTGTTGAGCTGGACAACGGACTCCTGCACGTCATCCATCAGGCCTTGCTTGCCAAAGACGCGCTGATCGGTTTTGGACAGCAGCGCGTTGATTCGATCCAGTGCGGCGACGACTTTGCGCGCTTCCTCATCGCTGCCTAGCGCACCGCCCAGCAGGCCGTAGCGTCCGTTCAGGCGCTTGGTCGCACCCTGCAGATTCTCCAGGCTCGCATTAATGTCCGAGCCTGAAGCGGTCATGGTTTCCAGGTTTTCCAGTAGGGAGCGGGCGGTGGCGACGAGGCGCGGAATTTCGGCGTTGGTGTCGCCGCGCAGCACGGTACGCTCCGCTCCCGGCGGCAACGGTGGATCGGTCAATATGCCGGAATAGGCGCGAATGCGCGTGTCGCCCACCAAGCCGCGCTCCATCGTGAAAATGCTCGAGGTGCGTAGCCATTTCGCATCTTCTTCCGGCACATCGACCAGAATGCGCGCCTTGCCGTCCGGCGCCAGTTCGACGCGCGTCACGCGGCCGATCGGAAAACCGGAGAACGTGAGGTCCATGCCGACGATGACGCCTTCGGAGTCATCCGAAATCAGCACCAGGCGCTGGGTGTCTTCGAAGACGCCGCGCGCATACATCACGTATAGCACGAAGCCGACGATCAGCGTCGCCATCAGGGCCAGCAGCAGAACTGCCTTGAGTTCGACATTGGGCGGGACGGGGGTGGCAGGAGAGTCGGGCTGGCGTTCCATGTTGTGGGAGATTTCTATATGTACTTCACTGCAAGCGATCCGGCTTCGATCAGGAGCAGTATGAAAAAAAGACGCATCGCGCCGGGTTGAACGGTCGACAGGGCGGCAGCGCGCGTGCTGCCGTTTCCACGAGAAAGTTCAAGCATTGCCGCCATCGGGATCACCGCCACCGCCAAACCGAAGAGTATCGTCTTCAGCGCAAAACTGGTAGTGACGATGGGATCGAAGATCCGGCCGACAGTCCGCGTATAGTCGACCAGGCCCCACGGTGACAGGCCATACACGTTGAGATAAGCCAGCACCAGCACGATCGCGCTGCTCACCATCGCCAGGCTCAATACCGAAAAGGCGCTCGCGACCACCTCCGGCACGACGCCGTTCTGGAAATCGACCGGATTTTTCGGTTTCCCCGCCTGCAGTGCGAGCACTGCGCTTCCGGCATTGAAGACGAATGCCGCGCGCAGTGCCACGAACATCGCGGCGCTGAGCGGAATCAGCTCCAGCACCAGCACACGCACCATCATCTCCAGCGCGTACTGCGACAGGCCGTAGCTCAGCGCGGTGACCAGCACGATCCGAATCAGCACCAGGCTGACAAGCGCACTGGCGATCGTGAACCATGGCAGGACGCTCCAGGTGCTGGTGTAGATATGCCTTGCGATTGCGACCAGGTTGGCGCGGCTATGGGCGGAAGGCGTAAGTGCGATCACCAGCGCGCTTGCGCCAAAGAGCGCCATGAACCACCAGCTCGCCAGTTCGCGCCTGATCGCCGCATCCCATTGGCGCGGCTTGGAGTAGATGTCGAGGCTTCGGCGCATGGGGGGAATGATAGCAAAGGGACGCGCGCGGCAAGCAGAAAATTTTCGCTTGCCGCAAGGTGTGCGCCGCGATTGATTATCGAGGCCGGCGCTTTGCGGGAACCCGGCATGAAAAAATACCGGGCAAAGGACTGGATCGGTCTCCCGTTTCAGTGGAGCGCGCTTCGTGCCGGCGACCTTGTGCACCGGAAATCAGGATTGCGACCTAAGGACGCGCGCCTGCCGGGAAAATTTCAAATCGAATTTCCTGGAAGAGGATCAACGCGTCGCGCCGGTCAGCGAAGGCGGCATTCCGAACGTGCCGTCGACAATTTCGACGAACGTGCGCTCCTCTCGGAATATCAGCTTGCGGGACTGGGCCATTTCGAAATTCGCCTGCCCTTCAGGGTCGGCCTTTACTCGCCCGCGGTAGCTTTCATAAGAGGCCAGGCTGTCGAAGTGAAGCAGGCCCCATGCGACATTATTCGTGCCTTCGTGCGGCAGGAAGTAGCCAATCAGGCTTCCTCCGCACTTTGGAATGATGCGTCCCCAGTTCTCTGAATACTCCTTGAACGCTTCGCGCTGGAACGGATCGATTTCATACCGGATAAAACAGGCAATGGCCATGAGTCACTCCTTTTCGTTATTGAAAAAGCATGGTATCCGCTTGTATGGGCGTTTTGGTTCGGCTAACATCGAACCATGAAAGAAGGCCCCAATATCGTTGGAATTGCTGCGCTGATCGGCGACCATGCGCGCGCGGAAGTCCTGACTGCTTTAATGACCGGCAAGGCACTTACTGCGACTGAACTCTCCGGCGTGGCGGCCGTAACTAAGCAGACCATGAGCGCCCACCTTGCCAAACTGGTCGATGCTGGCCTGATCGCGGTCGAAGCCCAGGGAAGGCATCGCTACTACAGACTTGCGAACGACGATGTGGCGCATCTCATCGAAACGTTGATGGGCGTCGCGTTCAGGACCGGCGCATTGCGGTTGCGATCCAGTCCAAGGGAGCCGGCGTTACGGAAAGCGCGCGTGTGCTACGATCATCTGGCCGGAGAACTCGGCGTCCTTGCTTATGAGGGCCTCGTGCTGCGCGGCGCATTCAAGGCCGGTGTCGATCGCCTTGAGCTTAGTGCGCTCGGCCACCAGTTCTTTCGGGATTTCGGCATCGACACCGGTTCACTGGTTACCCGGCGAAGAGTCTTTTGCAGGAGTTGCCTGGACTGGAGCGAGCGCCGCCATCACCTCGCCGGCGCACTGGGCTCCAGCATGCTCGGCCGGATTGTCGAGCTCGGTTGGGCGACGCGAATCAAGGATACCCGCATCATGGAATTCTCAGCCGCCGGGGAAAAGGCCCTGAGCGCGGCCTTTCTGGTGCGCGAAAGCGCGGAAATTGCCCCTCAGCCTGGTGCCGGGCCGGTGTACGCGTCAATCTGACCTGTGTCGTCTGTCGTTGCCGGTGCATGGCTTTCCCTTCGCGCCGATCACAAAATGCGTGGCACGTTTCCTGTTGCCCGCCGAATGATTTAAATATGGACTTCAAATTCAAGACGCCGAAACATGTGATGCATGTTTTCCACAATATGCATACCTACGGTAAATCCGGGAATAACCACGACTACCGCAAGTACTATCTTGAGTGGCCGAATGAATTCGTGTTCGCTGCCGGCCATGTCGATCGGAATACGGTCTTATTGAATGAAAGTATCGAGCCGCACGCACACGATTTCGAGCAATGCCGGATGCTCGTCATGACGGACACCGCATCCGGCTCCAACTACCGGCCGATCTGTGACGAACGCCAGCAAACCACGGAATCGTATTCCCTGATAAGGGACTTTGAACATCCGCGAAACTACTCCATTTTCAAACTAACGCGTGTTGGCGCCACGCTGAATCTTCATCTGAATTACAAGGACAACGGGTCGTACATCGGCATTCCCCGTCGAGAGGATTTCATGTTGGCCGAGATCAGGCCGAACCAGCCATTGCGTGTGACGATCAATGGAAAATACGATTTCTCGCTCACCGGACGGCGGGCCCGCACATTTCATTTGCTGGATTACCTGTTCGTGTACTACGGTGAATTCAGCGAGTTTAAAGTGCTGCCCCGGAATGCGCTTGCGGCGCCCAGGGCATTTCCCTTTTCGCCGGCGAAGCACATCGATCTGCAAAAGATTCTTCGGTGATCGAGCGCATCATCGTGTGCGCGGGTGCTGCGCCACTCTTGAATCTCCCCTAATCATGGGATGATTACTTCTCGGAAACAAGTATAATTTGTTGCAAACAGAATCGTTTTCTCGTGATTGAGCCTGGGGTGTTCGTGAGGCAACCTCAATGCTGATTTCCCGATTTACCTCTTAAGTCAACGGTACAAAGGTTGCATCGGCAATATGCTGGGATTCGATCCGCGCTCCTTCATCATTATTTCCGCAGTGCTCGGCCTGTTGTGCGCGTTCGTCTTCTTTGCGCTGCGCCGCAGCTTTCCCCGGGACATTCAAGGCCTGACCCATTGGGCCTGGGCCTGCCTTATCATGGTGCCGGCCGCTTTTCTTTTCATGCTGCGCGGATCCTTGCCGGTATTCTGGTCCAGCTTCGTGGCCAATATGCTTGTGGTCGCCGGTATCATGCTGATGTATTTCAGCGTCGCACGGTTCGCGGACCGGCCGGCGTCCCCACGGCGGCTGGCCGCGGTGTTGATGCTGCTGGCGGCGCTGCTGGCGTGGCCGACCTTTGTCGTCGACGATTACCGGCTGCGCGTTATCGTCGTCAGCACCATGAACACATGGCTGTTTGCGGCCAGTGCGTGGACCATCCTGCAGATGAAGTCGAAGCACTTTGCCGAGCGCCTGACGATGGCTGCCTTTCTCTTTGCTGCGTCGATTTCCGGCGTGCGTTGCGGTGCAGCAGTGTTCCAGCTCGGCGTGATCGATCCGGTGCGCGACATATCGACCGTGCAGCATGTGTACCTGGCGACCTTTGCCGTATCGATCATAACCTTGAGCCTGGGGTTTCTGCTGATGGTCAACCGCCGGCTGCACGACCGGCTCCAATACGCCGCCATGCACGATCACCTGACCGGCGTATTCCGGCGCGAAGCTGTTCTTGAAGCGGTGGGCCGGGAGATGACCCGGACGCTGCGCTATGGGCAACCCCTGGCGCTGCTGATGATCGACCTGGACAACTTCAAGGTCATTAACGACGACTTCGGCCATCAGACCGGAGACAAGGTGATCGTGGATTTCTCCCGCAAGGCGCAGCAGGCGTTGCGCACTCACGATGTGATGGGACGCTACGGCGGTGAAGAATTCATTGTGCTGCTGCCCAACACTTCCTGGGACGGCGCGTACATCGTGGCCGATCGTATTCGGACTCTGTCCGGCCAACGCCATCTCGAGTCGCTTCCGCCGTACACGGTCAGCATCGGCATTGCAACGCTGCAGGGCCGGCAAGAGGATATCGATGCGTTGGTGCGCAAGGCCGATGAAGCGTTGTTTGCAGCCAAACGGGGCGGCAAAAACCGCATCGAAGTGCGGCTCTAGGGGAGTGCCGGCAGGCCCAGCGTGGATCGCTGCTCTCCATGCAATGAAGACACCGGTGGAAATCGTTGAAAGCGGTACTGTTCCGATAAAAATTATCAACGGTGCAACGCATTAAAAATTATAATGTTTCCAGCAGATAAAACGTTCGAGATCGCTCAAGTCAATTGCAATGATCCGGTCGCTTGAGCGGGACGGTGGACATTTGAACGGTTCACACGGCTGAGAAAAATTCATCGGCGTAAGCGGTGTCCCAGAGGAGGTGCCCCGTGCAGGTAAAGAAAGCATTGAGCCAACCGGCCACACTGGATGTGAGCTTGCCGGTCTACGATTTGCGGGAAGGCATGTTTGTGTCGAACGTCGACTGCGGCTGGCGCAATACGCCGTTCATGATCGAAGGCTTGTTGATCACTTCGCCGGACCAGATCGCGACACTTAGCGGGCTGACCGACTATGTGACCGTCGATCCGACGCGCAGCGTGGATCTTGCGCTGACCGAATATCTGGAAAAAACCTTTGGCAGCGGTCATTACGGACTCGGCTATGACGATGCCGTGACACTCGCCGGATTGACCGCGGTGGGCGTGGCGGAACAACCGGTCGCCGATGTGTCCGGTGCGGACAGACAGGCTGAGCTCGAGCAACTTACCCAGCTGGCGAAAGGCGCCCGCATCAGCAAGCCCTGGTGGCGCCGATTGCTGGCACAAACATGGCGCCGCTCATCCGGCGACGCAGTGCAAACGCCGGCCAAACCGCGTCCTCCCTATATTCCGCAACATATCGAACTGGTGTCGTATGCCGAAACGGAGTTTTCGTGGCCGGCGGTGCCGGTCGCGGTCACTGCCTGCAAGGCCGCGTTGAGCGTGTTAAGCGACGTGGCCCAAGGCATTGCGTCGCGCAGCGTCACGGACCTCCAGATCCTGGAGCGCGCCGCCCAGACGATGGCCGAACACATGATTGCGCACCCGAATGCCATCATGTGGGCGGCCAAAATGCTGGAAAGCGACAACAAGCTGTATCAGCGCAGCCTGGAAGCGGGCATTCATCTCACCATTCTGGGCCGGCACCTGGGTTTTTCGCGCGAATGGCTGGCGGATCTGGCGATGATCGGATTTCTGCTCGATGTCGGCAAAGTCAAGATGCGGCCTGAGCTGCTCGACAAACATGGATCGCTCAGCAGCGCCGAAGCCCAGGACATGCAGCGTCACGTCCGCCAGGGCATTGCCATGATCGAGCAGGCGGACGCGCTGCCGGATACCGTCATTCGCGCCATCGCCGAACATCACGAGCGTATCGATGGCACCGGATATCCGAACGGTGTGCGCGATGCGGACATTTCTCTTTACGGCAAGATGGCCGCGATTGTCGACGGCTATGTGGCGATGGTCAATCCTCGCCCCTACGCCAAGACTTTTGCGCCGCATGAGGCCATCAAAGAACTGTTTGCAGGGGCAGGGAAGCATTGGCATGGGCCGCTGGTGGAGCAGTTCGTTCAAGCGGTCGGCGCATTTCCGGTCGGGTCCTTGATCGAAATGACGAGCGGCCATGTCGCGATCGTGATCCAGCAAAATCCAATCCGGCGACTGGAACCCAGGATTCTCATCGTCACCCGGGGCGACAAGACGCTTCGCCCGGTTCCATTGCAGATCGACATGTTGCGGCACAACGCGCGGCAGAAGGCGGTCCGGCTGCAGATTCTCAAGGGCCTGCCGGACGGCAGCCACGGTATCGATGTGCGGAATTTCTATTTCGGATCGCGATGACGATTCGTTCTCTCATCTCTGGCGCATGGTCGCGGATACGCAAGCGCCGCTCTCAATGCCTGTCTGCGTCGGCGCTGATGGAGCAGCTCGCGCACGACATCGCACAGCAGGCGCCGTCGGCCGTCGTTGCTTTGTGCGTCATCTCGCTCTCCCGCAGCGACCAGATGGAAGCAGTGCTGGGCCTGCCGCAGTGCCGTGCGGTCGACGAGGCACTGGTACGGCGCGTCACTTCGGCGCTGCGTGCGGCGGATTACATGGCTGTGGCTTCGCCCGGCGAAATCTGGGTGGTGCTGCCTTGCTTGCCCACTGCCGTCATGGCCGGTCTGGCGGCATCGAACCTGGTAGGCGCGCTGGAGGCGCCGATCACAGGGACCGAGTCCGTCGTAACGGTGCGCCCGATTGTCGGAATCGCAATGGCAGCCCGATCTGGCAGCACGCCCTTGCACATGCTCAAGGCGGCGGCAAGCGCGGAAGCGCATGCGCGTACGGTCGGCCATCGCTACTGGGTCGACGTGACCAATGAGCGCAGTCCCATGCTTGATACGGGTATCGTGGCACACCTTCAGCGTGCGTTGAGCCATGACGGACTCGCGGTGTTCTACCAGCCCAAGGTGGACATCGCTTCGGGAAGAATCCGAGGGGTGGAAGCGCTGGTCCGCTGGTCCGGCTCGCAGCATCCGGCGATTACTCCGACCATGCTGGTCGATGCCGCCGAGCAGTACGGTCTAATTCCGGAATTGACGCGGTTCGTGCTCAATACCGCCTTGCGCGAATATGTGACCGCATTCGCTGGCATCGACATCGGCAAAGTGTGGGTCAACCTGCCGGCGTCGATGCTGCACGACACCAAGCTGCCGGGCATGCTCAAGCAAATGGTCGACGTGTGGGGAGTAAGTCCAAGCGTACTGGGGCTGGAACTGACGGAGAGCACGTTGTTGACCGATGTCGAGCAGTCGATTGCGACCCTGAACACCCTGGTTACCTACGGTTTCAGCCTGGCCATCGATGATTTCGGCACAGGTTATTCGTCACTGGCCTATTTGCGCCGGCTGCCGCTGAGCGAATTGAAGATCGATCAACTATTCGTGCGCAACATGGGGCCATCGATTACGGACAGGCAGATCGTTCGTACCATCATCGATCTGGCGCACAATTTCCAGCTCACGGTAGTCGCCGAAGGGGTCGAGCAGGATACGATCCTCGCAATGCTCAAGGAAATGGGGTGCGACCAGGTTCAGGGCTATATCTATACCAAGGCCTTGTCGGCGCAAGCTCTGGTCGAGTGGGCGCAGCACCATCATGCTTCCTGTTCCGGCGTAGCGGCGTGATGCGGTGCACGATGTTCGAATCCGATGCGGACGAGTCAATTTGCCCGGATATTTCGGAGGTGGACTGGGTCCAGGTTGTGACAGAAACGGCGCAAGTCATCCCACCTTCCACTTCGCGTGAATCGATATATTGAAACAAGGCGTTCACGAAATTTGCATTCGGCGATCGAAGATATATAGCTGCTTCGTATGCGATGTCTGATCCCCCCACGATCAAGCCGCAGCCATCACCTGCCTTTTACGAGAATGTCATCGGTTTGTAATATTTCGCTTGTACACTTCCGCCGGTCAATAACAAGTCCAGATAGGTAGGCCGGGTTCCATCTTCACATGCACGCTTTCAGATGTGAATGGCGCGAGTTGTCGCCTATCCTGATTCCGCCTACCTCTATTCTCGTCACAAGACAGCATGACTCAATATCGAAACGCTCTTTATTTGGCTGCATGCGCATTTGCGTGCGCCCCGGCAGCTGCGCTGGAAATCACAGGGGCCGGATCTTCGGCAGCGGCACCTCTCTATTCGAAATGGGCCAGCATTTATCAGCAGCAAATCGGCACGGCCATCAATTACCAACCGATCGGTTCATCGGGCGGGCTTAAGCAAATCAAGGCAAGACTAACCGACTTTGGCGGCAGCGATGTTGCGCTGAGCCGCGAAGAGAGCCAAAACGAAAAGCTGATCTGTTTTCCAAGCGCTATTTCAGGCGTTGTCCCGGTGGTAAACATCCCGGGTGTGAAGAGC
>JAKFFO010000031.1:0-3223 GCA_036675035.1 Oxalobacteraceae bacterium | reverse complement strand
GCGCAGCTCATCCGTGATGCTGTCGAGCATGGCGTCGAAGTACGTCCCACTGACATCAACCGCTACGATTTCTGGAATATCCTGGAAGATGGCCAGCATGCGGAAGCCAAGACCGATCTCGATGAAGATGACACCGACCTGCGTCATCGACGGTGAGCTGTTCTGGGGCGGCGATCGCATCGCGCTGATTCGCGAAAAAATCGAGCAGCGGCTTTTGCAACTCAACGCACGATAGAGGTTTTCATGAGCGCGACAGCAGACAATGGAATCAAGATTTACAGCATGTGGGCGTGCCCGTATGCACAGCGGACGCGGATCCTGCTCGAACTCAAGCAGCTTCCGTATCAGGTAATCGAGATCGACCTGACCAAGCCCCGGCCCGACTGGTTCCTCGCGCTGAATCCGACCGGAAAAGTGCCAGTGATCGAGCACGAGGGCCATGTCTTGAACGAGTCCAGCCTGATCAACGAATATCTTGACGAGGCATATCCGCAAGTGCCGGTGCTACCGGTTGATCCTTATCAGCGCTTTGCGGCGCGCACGCTGGTCGAGTTCTGCAATAGCCGGTTCGCGCCTAACATGTACCGCGCGCTGATGGAACAGGACGAAAGCCGTCGGGACAAGGTGCAGAAACAGGCTGCATCGGACTGGACGGCGCTCGAAGCATTGCTGGAACGTTTCGACGCGCAGGGCGACAGCGTATTCGGCAAATTCGGCGTGGTCGAACTGACGTATGCGCCGTTCTTCGAGCGCTATGTGCTGAACGGACACTATTGGGGGTTTCAGCCGCTGAACCAGCCCGGCCTCGCACGGGTGCAACGGTGGCGCGACGCAGTCCTGGCCCATCCGGCGGTCAGGCGCACCAGTATCGCGCCGACAGACTACATCAAGCTCTATGAAGACTATGCATATGGCTGCTCGAACGGCGCTGTTCCGGAAGGGCGGACCCGGAGCAGCTTCGACCTGAGCGTGCCGCTGTCGAACCGCCCCATGCCGGCCAGACGAATCGCAGGCGAGCGGCCGTCCTGAAGCTCAAGCATTGAAACAGCAAGGAAAAATCATCATGACGCAGCACAAACGATTTGAAGGAAAGGTGGTTCTTGTCACGGGCGCAGCGAACGGGCTCGGCGCAATGCAGGCGCAGCGCTTCGCGGAAGAAGGCGCGCACGCAGTAATTCTGGCCGACATCGATTCGGCGGGCCTGGACAAAGTCGCACAGCAAGTGATGCAGGCGGGAGCGCAGGCCGAAACCCTGATTCTCGACGTTGCGCAGGAGTCCGACTGGCTGACTGCCATAGACGCAATCAGGAAACGCTTCGGCATGCTGCACGTCATCGTCAATAACGCCGGGATCAGTATTCAGCGTACCTTCGATACCTGCACGCTGGACGAGTGGAATCGTACGATTGCCGTGAACCAGACCGGGGTTTTTCTGGGAATCAAATATGGTGCCGCCTTCCTGCGTGAAAACGGCGGCGGTGCGATCGTGAATATTTCTTCCGCCGCTGGCATGACCGGTTATTTCTCCGCCGCCTATGCAGCCTCCAAGTGGGCAGTGCGCGGCATGACCAAGTCGGCAGCGATGGAATATGCCGGCGCCAACATACGGATCAACTCGGTACATCCAGGATTCATCTGGTCGCCGATGACCGAGCCGGTAAAGGACCGCGTGAACGGCTTCCGCGCCGTGATCCCGACTGACCGGATCGGCGAGGCGTCCGAGGTGGCTGATGCTGTCCTGTTCCTGACAAGCGATGCGTCGAGCTATATCACGGGCGCCGAACTCGCGGTCGACGGCGGGTTGACCGCCGGCGGTGGACTGAAGCAAGTAGCGAAGAATCTCGGGATTCTGTAATTCGAGGAAGGGCTGCGGGCCATGCGGCAGCCATGCCGCATGGCCCGTGGCAAACAGCAGTGCAACGGGGAGGATTGAGTGCCGGCTTGCGAGCAGGCAGCGCTCAGTTGTCTTTTATGAATTGAAGCACGTTCAACTTTAATGTTCACCAAGCTAAACTTTGGAGGTTACGTATGATCAAGCAGTATCGCCCACTGGTTCTGGGTCTTTCGATCGCAGCCGCTCTGGCAGCGCCGGCGGCGTTTGCCGAAAATGTAAAGATTGCGTTTATCGACCCGCTGTCGGGCCCGTTCGCGCCCGTCGGGCAAAACCTGCTCAGGAGCTGGCAAATCGTCGCCGAAGCGGCGAACCAGGGCAAATGGGCCGGCGACAACACGATCGAGATCAATGGTTTCGATAACAAGGCCAGTCCGCAGGAATCGCTGGTCCAGCTCAAGACAGCGATCGACCAGGGTTATCGCTATATCGCGCAAGGCAATGGCTCCGGCGCTGCTGCAGCCCTGATCGATGCGATCAACAAGCACAATCAGCGCAACCCCGGCAAGGAAGTCGTATTTCTGAACCATGCGGCAGTTGACCCGGATTTGACCAACAGCAAATGCAGCTTCTGGCATTTCCGCTTCGATGCGAATTCCGACATGAAGATGGCAGCGCTTGCCACTCATCTGGCGAAAAACCAATCGATCAAGAAGGTTTACGTGATCGGGCAGAACTATGCACACGGCCACCAGGTGTCGAGGGCGGCGAAAGAGTTCTTGAAGAGCAAGCGGCCGGATATTGAAATCGTCGGTGACGACTTGCACCCGATCGGCCAGGTCAAGGATTTCTCGCCATATATCGCCAAGATCAAGGCATCGGGAGCCGATGCGGTGATCACGGGCAATTGGGGTGCCGATCTTTCGCTGCTGATCCGTGCAGCCAGGGATGCGTCTCTCGACACGGATTTCTATACCTATTACGCAAACGGCACAGGCGCGCCGACTGCGATGGGGGCCGCCGCGGAAGGTCGGGTAAAAGTGGTATTCAACTGGCATCCCAATAACGAAACCTTCTCCGGGAAGGAAATCGTCGAAGGGTTCAAGAAAAAGTACAACGACGATTACTATCTGATGCCGACATATAACGGCGTCGCGATGCTTGCCAAGGCAATCAAGGAAGCGAAGTCCGCGGATCCCGTAAAGGTCGCTTTTGCGATGGAGGGTCTCAAGATGCAAAGCCTGAACGGTGAAGTCGAAATGCGCAAGACGGATCACCAGCTGCAACAGCCGCTTTACATCATGACCTGGACAAAAACCAATGGCAAGGATGTGAAATACGATCAGGAGAATACCGGCTACGGGTGGAAGACCGAGCGCAAAATTGATGCGT
>JAKFFO010000235.1:0-3279 GCA_036675035.1 Oxalobacteraceae bacterium | reverse complement strand
GGCGATGAAGCCCACGACCGGTTTCTTCATGTTGTCCTTGATCCAGTATGCGGCGTTGGCTTCATCGGGACCGCCGATTTCACCGATCATGATTACCGCATCCGTATCCGGGTCGTCGTTGAATGCCTTCATGATATCGATATGCTTCAGACCGTTGATAGGATCGCCGCCGATACCGATCGCAGATGATTGACCAAGTCCGAGCGCCGTCAACTGTGCGACTGCTTCATAGGTCAGTGTGCCGGAACGCGATACGACGCCGATCCTGCCCTTCATGTGGATATGGCCCGGCATGATGCCGATCTTGATTTCGTCTGGCGTGATCAGTCCCGGGCAGTTCGGACCCAGCAATAATGTCTTGCTGCCGGATTTTGCCATACGGTCTTTCAATGCCATCATGTCGCGCACCGGAATGCCTTCGGTAATGCAGATTGCCAAATCAAGATCGGCTTCCACGGCTTCCCAGATCGCGGCGGCGGCGCCGGCGGGCGGAACATAAATTACCGAGACGTTGGCACCGGTCTTGGTCTTGGCTTCCTTGACGTTGGCGAAAATCGGAATGCCTTCGAAATCCTCGCCCGCCTTTTTCGGATGGACTCCGGCGACGAAGCAGTTCTTCCCGTTCGCGTACTCGCGGCACATGCGGGTGTGGAATTGGCCGGTCTTGCCGGTGATGCCTTGTGTGACGACTTTTGTATCTTTGTTGATCAGAATCGACATGTCTGTTCCTTGTCCTGTTATTTTCCGTTGGCCGCAGCGACCACTTTTTGCGCGGCTTCTTCCATGGTGTCGGCCGCAATAATCGGCAAGCCGGACTCGGCCAGCATTTTCTTGCCGATGTCTTCGTTGGTGCCTTTCATGCGCACCACCAGCGGAACGTTCAACGAGACGGCTTTGGACGCGACGATGACGCCTTCAGCGATCACATCGCACTTCATGATGCCGCCGAAAATATTGACCAGGATGGCTTTCAATCCCGGATTCTTCAACATGATCTTGAATGCTTCGGTCACTTTCTCCGCGGTCGCGCCGCCGCCTACATCGAGAAAATTCGCCGGCTCGCCGCCGAACAGTTTGATGGTGTCCATGGTGGCCATTGCCAGGCCGGCGCCATTCACGAGGCAGCCGATATTGCCGTCGAGCGAAATGTACGCCAGGTCGAATTTGGACGCTTCGATTTCTGCGGGATCTTCTTCGTCGAGATCGCGATATGCGACGATTTCAGGCTGACGGAACAACGCATTGGCGTCGAAGTTGAATTTCGCGTCGAGCGCGATGACCTTGCCCGATCCGGTCAGGATCAGCGGATTGATTTCGGCCAGCGATGCGTCGGTTTCCCAATAGGCTTTATACAGACCTTGCAATTGAGTACGCGCGTCGGCGATGGATGCCGGCGGAATGCCGATCTTGGCGGAAATCGCATCGGCATCCGAGTCGGTCAAGCCGATTGCCGGGTCGATTGCCACCTTGTGGATCAGCTCCGGATGTTTTTCCGCCACTTCTTCGATGTCCATGCCGCCTTCGCTGGATGCCATCAGAACCACGCGCTGGCTGACACGGTCGGTCACCATGCTGACGTAGAGCTCTTTCTTGATGTCCGCACCCTCTTCGATCAGAAGGCGACGCACTTTCTGCCCTTCCGGCCCGGTTTGATGGGTCACGAGCTGCATGCCCAGAATCGCGTCCGCATATTCCCTGACTTGTTCCAGCGATTTGGCAACTTTCACGCCGCCACCCTTGCCGCGACCACCGGCATGAATTTGTGCCTTGACCACCCACACCGGACCACCGAGTTTTTCAGCTGCTTTGACTGCCTCGTCAACGGTCAGGCACGGAATGCCGCGCGGAACCGTCACTCCGAACTTTCGGAGAATTTCTTTGCCTTGATACTCATGGATTTTCATGCGAGCTTCCCTTCTGGCGCAAATTGAAAAATACTAACTGGATTCGGATGTATCGGGTTTGACTGCCCAACGCGGATAAAATTTGGCAACCGCGGGACCGTCCGTACGCAAGGCGTGGCAGCGATCCAGCTGAAATGGTTTGGGGCTTTGTTCATCAGCATCGTCGCCGTCGCGGGTCTTGAAGACATCGCCGGCAAACGCCTGAACTGCGGCGGTAGGTAGAACCGGCGCGAGTTCGGTCAGATGCGTGCACCCATCGATGCCGGACAGGCGTTCATTCAGTTGCTGGCGGAATCCCTTTAACAGATTCAGCCCTATCAACGATTTGTATGCGGGACCAATCGTGTTGCAGTAGCCGGGATAAGGCACCGCATCGGACACTGCTTCTGCATCGATTATCGTGAGTTGGGTATCGATAGTGACGCGTAACCAGAGATCATGAATCGGCGTACCGGCAGGCCGCACGCCGGAAGCAAGCTTCGCATCGCGGGTCTTGGTATCGGTAATGCGAGCATCAAGATCCCATAAGCCATCATCGCGCGCGAACGCTTCGACCTCAATGGTGCGGGTGTGCTTCAATGCACGACGGGACGTCGGTGGTGAGAGGGGCATACAAACCAATGCCTGATGAAGCGGCTGAAAAATACCGCACTTGCGTGTCGCCGCCGTAGCTTCTACGGAAGCAGCCGCTCATGCGGCGCTGCAAAAACCGGGAAAGTGTAGCATAGCTGCGAGCGCTATTGCGAATCTGGTATTAGTACTATCTCATTTTCTTGTGACGTACCAACACACAATTGCGTCGGCTTTATCGATCGCGTCAGCTGGTATTTTGAAGGCCAAAATACGTCTGGTCATTTTGGACACAAAGCCGCTCTAGAGTCGGTTTCTAATTGTCCGTCTGATCGGTATCCGCTGGCTCAGGATTTCGCATTACTGCTTGGATTGCCCGATGCGAAAAACCGCGCTGCTGCAAAAACCGCATTTGTTTGGCTCGTTCCGTTGCATCGGCAGGAGCATGGCCGAATTTTTTTTGCCAGACTTCACGTGCCCGCGCAACTTCACCATTGGACAGAGCGACCTTGATTTCAGTCAGCGAGCCAGGATCGATGCCATGGCTTTGCAGTTCGGACAGGATACGATTGTTGCCGAAGCGCATGGCGCGACGATGCACGAGCGACTCGGAAAACCGGGCTTGCGATAGTAGCTTGGCTTGTTCGAGCGAATCGAGCAAACTTTCGACATCGTCGCCCTCCTGCAAATGCCTTACGGCCGGTTTCCCGGCCCCGAAATCAGGCGTCCTTCTCGCCCGCGGCCTCCACGGCCTCCTCGATCGGCGCCTCCTCGAGCGCGCCGATGTCGACCCCGGCCGAGCCGA
>JAKFFO010000159.1:0-18962 GCA_036675035.1 Oxalobacteraceae bacterium | reverse complement strand
AAGTTGGCATCCACTACGATGTAGACGCCGCCGAAACGTGTGTCGTTCGGTCGCAATTCCATGTCGGTGATGGCGGTTTGCCCTTCGAACTGTTCCTCGATCATCAGGGTTTTGTACCCATCGCTTTTCACATACTTGACGCCTGGTGTCCATTTGAAACAATCGCCAAGCGTAGCTGCCTTGGCCGCATTGAGCTGCTCGTTTGGCGGTGCGGCAGTCGGGTCGGAGGAACCGCCACCGCCGCATGCGGCGAGGGTGACGCTAAAGAGCAGAGTGGCAATGTTGTACGCACAAGCAGGAAATTGAGGGAGCATTGATATCAATATTGCAATATGGAAGGGTCTCTATATTAGTTTTTTGATAACAAAGGTGCAATGCATTTCGGTCTAAGGAAATGGGATAGCCTTTGAGTCGCGTCCAATTGCAGTGCAAATTTATTAACGATGTGCATAAGAACTTAGCTTTTCTGCCGATTTTTCAGTATCACCACGCATCATTCGCTCGAATAGCGTGCACAAATAGTGCAAAATCACGGACTACACATTTTTCGGACATTTGGAGCCTAAGCGATGAAATATCAGTCACTCGGAGAGTTTTTGGGGTATGTCGAGGAGCGCAATCCTGGACAACCGGAGTTTTTGCAGGCCGTCACCGAAGTGATTGAAAGTCTATGGCCTTACATCGAACGGCATCCGAAATATGCCGAGCAAGGATTGCTGGATCGGTTGGTCGAGCCAGAGCGCGTCATCATGTTTCGCGTGTCGTGGGTGAACGATCACGGCGATGTGCAAGTCAACCGCGGCTACCGCATTCAGCACAGCTCCGCGATTGGTCCGTACAAGGGTGGCTTGCGCTTTCATCCATCGGTGAACCTGTCGATTCTGAAGTTTTTGGCGTTCGAGCAGACCTTCAAGAATGCGCTGACCACGCTGCCGATGGGCGGCGGCAAGGGCGGCTCCGATTTTGATCCGAAGGGCAAGAGCCCCGG
Organism: Oxalobacteraceae bacterium; assembly: GCA_036675035.1. GTDB lineage: Bacteria > Pseudomonadota > Gammaproteobacteria > Burkholderiales > Burkholderiaceae_D > MESE01. The sequence continues at coordinate 17,974 of JAKFFO010000159.1, read as the reverse complement.
CGAGGTGATGCGCTTCTGTCAGGCGTTTGTCAGCGAACTGTTCCGCCATGTCGGCTCGGATACCGACGTACCTGCGGGCGATATCGGTGTGGGTGGACGCGAAGTCGGCTTCATGGCCGGCATGATGAAAAAGCTCAGCAACCGTGCGGATTGCGTGGTTACCGGCAAAGGACTGAGCTTCGGCGGTTCGCTGATCCGACCGGAAGCGACCGGCTACGGCACGGTGTATTTTGCCGAAGAGATGCTCAAGCAGAAAGGCCGCAGCTTCGATGGATTGCGCGTCAGCGTATCGGGCTCGGGCAACGTCGCACAGTATTCGATCGAAAAGGCGATGGCGCTCGGCGCGAAAGTGGTCACGGTGTCCGACTCCAGCGGCACCGTGGTCGATGAAGCAGGGTTCACGTCTGAGAAACTTGCCGAACTGATGGAAGTGAAGAACCATCTGTATGGGCGCGTCAGCGATTACGCCAAGCGCGTCGGTGTCGAGTTCCGGGCAGGCGTACGCCCGTGGGATGTTCCGGTCGATGTGGCGCTGCCGTCCGCAACCCAGAATGAGCTGGATGGCAAAGATGCCGCGACACTGGTAAAGAATGGCGTCATATGCGTGGCCGAGGGCGCCAACATGCCGTCCACCGTCGACGCAGTGAAAGTGTTCGAGGCCAATGGCGTACTGTATGCGCCGGGCAAGGCCAGCAACGCCGGTGGTGTCGCGACTTCCGGGCTGGAAATGAGTCAGAACGCGATGCGCCTGTCCTGGCCGCGCGAAGAAGTGGATGCGCGCCTGCATACGATCATGCGCAGCATTCACGAAGCATGCCTGGAACACGGCCGCCGTCCCGATGGCTCGATCAGCTATGTCGATGGCGCCAATGTCGCCGGCTTTGTAAAAGTCGCCGATGCGATGCTGGCTCAGGGTGTGATTTAAGTTTGATCATCGAGATACTCACTGGCAGGCGGCTTCCATCAATGGTTTTGCCGCTTGCCTTGATCGATTGATATGGGGTTGGCGCGGTTGCTCGCGCATTCGCTTTCAGGAGCAAGCGCGGGAGTACATCAAGCGGGAATCTGGATTGCGGAGTTGAGTTTCCGGAATGACGGCACCGCCCTGCGGGACGGTATTCTTTTTGGGGCCCGTTGTTGAGGCGGATGTGACAAGTTGCGGCAGCGGTTCACGCCCCGCATTTTGCGCCGTAGCCGGGCACCGCTACGCGATTGATTGTTATTGCGATCGTGCCAGATGCCGTCGCACCGACAGCATTGCGCCGCTCAAGCCCAAAGCCGCACTGATCAATAGCAATACCAGCGATTCGGCAGCGCCCAGCGGTGCAAGCCGGAATTCCGATGCATACAGCTGCGCAAAATCGGCGATCGCCGAATTGAGCGGGTACAGCGCAACGGCAACCGCCGCCAGCGCAATGACACCGGCAAACATTCCCAGCAATGCGCCGCTATAGTAAAACGGCCGGTATATGAAAGTATCGGTGGCGCCCACCAGCCTGGAAACTTCAATTTCTTCGTGTTGCGTCATCACCTGCAATCGAATCGTGTTGAACACGACCGCAATCACCACCATGGCAAGCGTTACCGCCAGCATCAGCAGTGCCATCCGCAGCAACTGCATCAACGCGGCCAGTCGCTTGACCCATGCCGAATCGACCTGTACGTATTCGACGCCCGGCAGTGCTTTCAATTGCGCGGCGATTACATCGACGCGTGCCGCATCGGCCGCATTCTCAAAGCTGGCAAGCTTCAATACATAACCGTCCGGTAGAGGATTGGTGCCGAGCGTCGTCAACGCATCGGACAGTCCGGTCTTGTCCTTGAGTGCGCTGAGTGCATTTTCCCGTGGAATGAATTCCAGCCGGCCGCTGCTATTGTTTTCCTGCAGAATGCGGCGAATATCCGGCGCCAGCGCGGTGGCGCGTTCGCGCGGGGTATCGACCGATACGAAAATGCTGATCTCGGGTTCAACCGCCAATTGCGCCGATACCGGGCGGATGCTGTCGAGCATGGTCAATCCGGCGATCGGCAAGGCCAGCGCGATGGCAATCACCAGCACATTGAACAGGAAACTGCCCGGATGCCTGCGCACGCGGTCTAACGCATCCGCGATCGCAAAACGATGTTGTCGCAACCACGCGTTCATGCGACGCCTTCCATCGCTTTCGAGTGCCAGTTCTCGACGATCCTTCCATGGTCGAGACAGACCACGCGATCGGCGCGCTCCAGAAAATATTCATCATGCGTCGATATCAGGCAGGTCACGCCCACGCCGTGAAAAGCCTTGAGCGTATTGATTACCATGGTGGCGCTGTCGCGGTCGAGATTGGCGGTCGGTTCGTCGGCCAGAATGATTTGCGGGCGATGGACGATCGCACGGGCAATCGCGACGCGCTGCTGTTCGCCGCCGGACAGGGTCAGCGGCGGCATAGGCGCCTTGTCGAGCAACCCGACCTTGTCTAGAGCGGCGCGCGCTCTTTTTTCTGCATCGATTTTCGCCGTGCCGGTTACGATCAGCGGCAACATCACGTTGGCCAATACGTTGCGGTCCAGCAGCAGGCGTTGCTGCTGGAATATCAACCCGAGCTTGCGCCGCAAATAAGGCAAGCCCGATGGCTTGAGCCGGCTGATCTCTTCGCCGTTCACCTTGATCACCCCCGACGTCGGACGTTCGATCGCAGCAATCATTTTCAGCAAGGTGGATTTGCCGGCACCGGATGGGCCGGCCAGAAAGACCAGCTCTCCTTTGGCAATCGACAGGTTAATGTTCGACAAAGCAGTCGTATTGCCGGAGTAGCGTTTTGAGATGTGCTGGAGTTCGATCATCGACATGGCAATTCGTCAGCTGAGCAATGCATCGACAAAATCTTCGGCATTGAACGGTTGCAGATCCTCGATTTTTTCACCGACGCCAATGAAGTACACCGGAATCGGCCGGCTCTTCACGATTGCCGCGAGTACGCCGCCCTTGGCGGTACCATCCAGCTTGGTGATGACCAGGCCGGTCAGGCCCAGCGCATCGTCGAAAGCCTTGACCTGGGCCAGAGCGTTCTGCCCTGTATTGCCGTCGATTACCAACAGGATTTCATGCGGAGCCGAGGCCATGCCTTTGGCGATCACGCGCTTTACTTTTTTCAGTTCGTCCATCAAATGCAATTGCGTCGGCAAGCGTCCGGCGGTGTCGACCATGACGACATCGATTTTCCGTGCCTGTGCCGAATGCACCGCATCGAATGCGACTGCCGCAGGATCGCCCGACTCTTGGGCGATTACCGTTACGTTGTTGCGTTGCCCCCAGATCGTCAGTTGTTCCCGTGCGGCGGCGCGGAAAGTGTCGCCCGCCGCCAGCAATACCGACTGCTGATGCGCCTGCAGATGCTTGGCCAGCTTCCCGATGGTCGTGGTTTTGCCGGCTCCATTGACGCCGGCGATCATCATTACCAGCGGCTTGTGCCGGCCTAATACCAATGGCTTTTGCAAGGGCGCCAGCAACTCGATCAGCAGTTCACGCAACGCCGCTTTTACTTGCACAGCTTCGGTCAGCTTCTTGTCCTTGACTCTTTTTTTCAGGCTGTCGAGCAGAAACCGCGTGGCTTCCACTCCGGCGTCCGACATCAGCAATGCCGATTCCAGTTCTTCATACAGGTCATCGTCGATCTTGGCGCCGATAAACAGTGTGGTCAGATTGGACGAAGTTTTGGATAAACCGGTTTTCAGGCGCGTGAGCCAGGATTTCTTTTGTTCGGGCGGTGTGATTGCCGGAACAATCTGGTCGGCAATTTCGTCTGGTTCTGCATCGAAATTCTGCTCGGGGAGCGGCGCCAATTCCGGAGCAAGGTCCGGTTCCGGATCGGCAACCGGCTCAGGCAACTCCGGCGCTGGAGGAGGAATGTCTTTGGGTTTTCTTTTGAAGAAACTAAACATCGGGGACAAGCTCGGCAGTGAGGTCAAAGGCGCTTGCAGCAATGCTGCAGACAAGAAGCTACAATCAGCGACATTCTATCAGAGCAAAGACTATGAAATTTCAGATTGCGATATTCGCAGCCGCATGGTTGCTGATTGGCATGCCGCTGGACGCACAAGCAGAACCTGCAAAAGAATTCATGTTGAAAAACGGCATGAAGATTATCGTGAAGGAAGATCACCGCGCTCCGACCGTTGCACATATGGTCTGGTACAAGCTCGGTTCAATGGATGAAATCAACGGCACTTCGGGCGTGGCGCATGTGTTGGAACACATGATGTTCAAGGGAACCAAGACGCTCAAGCCCGGTGAGTTCAGCGCGCGGGTCGCCGCACTGGGTGGCCGTGAAAACGCGTTCACGAGCAAGGATTACACAGGATATTTCCAGCAGATCGAAAAATCGCGGCTGGAAAAAGTGATGGCGCTGGAGGCCGACCGCATGGCCAACCTGGTGTTCAGCAAGGAAGAATTTGCCAAGGAAATCCGGGTCGTGATGGAGGAGCGCCGCCTGCGCACCGACGATCAGCCTATTGCGCTGGTCTATGAAGCGTTGTACTCGACGGCCTTCGTCGCGCATCCTTATCAGCGTCCCATTGTCGGCTGGATGGACGATCTGGAACATATGACTGTCGCGGATACGAAAGCGTGGCATGACCGCTGGTATGCGCCGAATAACGCGACCATGGTGGTGACCGGCGACGTCGATGCGCAGCAGGTACGTGCTCTCGCGGAAAAGCATTTCGGCAAGATCGCGCGCAAGCCGGATCCGGCCACCAAGCCGCAGAATGAGCCAGCGCAACGCGGCATGCGCCGTGTGACTGTAAAGGCACCTGCCGAAAACCCGTACGTGACGCTGGCGTTCAAGGTCCCGGCCTTGCGCGATGTGGAAAAGGACGATGAAGTCTATGCGCTCAGCGTACTGTCAGCGGTGCTGGACGGTTATGACAATGCGCGCTTGAATGCGAAACTGGTGCGTACTGACAAAGTGGCCAATTCGGCCGGCGCCGGATATTCAAGCATTTCACGCGGTCCGGTATTGTTTTTCCTGGATGGCGTCCCGGCCGAGGGAACCTCGACCGCTCAGCTCGAAAAACTGTTGCGTGCGGAAGTGGAGCGGATTGCAAATGAAGGCGTTTCCGAACAAGAGTTGAAGCGCGTGAAAACGCAGCTGATTGCCGGGCAAGTATACAAACGCGATTCGATTTTCGGCCAGGCGATGGAAATTGGCACGATGGAAATGGCGGGCTTGTCGCATAAGCAAATCGATCGCATCATCGAAAAATTGGGTCAGGTGACGGCACAGCAGGTGCAAGCGGTCGCGCAAAAATATTTCGGCGACGATGGATTGACGGTAGCGACGCTGGTGCCGTTGCCGCTCTCCGAAAAGAAAGCGGTTCCTGCTGCGGTGGGCCGGCATTAATCGCTCCCGCAGTCTGTCGGTAATCCATCATCGCCGTGCATGAAAATCGGCACGCCTCGATCCCGTCGAACGCTTGAGCGTTGCTCACGAACGCGTTTTTTCCGGACAATGAAAATATCAAGACAAGGCAAGCTATGCTGGTACTCAAACGATTTCTGATATTGCTGGCAATGATGGCGTGCGGCTCGGCTCACGCCGCACTGAAAATCGAGACATGGACGCTTGCCAATGGCGCGCGCGTGTTTTTTGTCGAGAACCATTCGATTCCGTTACTGGATATCAGCATCGAGTTCGACGCGGGATCGCGTCGCGATCCGCAAGGCAAGGCCGGACTTGCCGCGCTGACCAATGCAATGCTGGCGCGCGGGCTGACCGAAGGCCGCGCACCTGACGGCGCGATGGAGCCGGCATTGAACGAGGCACAGATTTCCGACGCCTTCGCCGATACGGCTGCCCAGCGCGGCGGCGGTGCCGGCAACGACCGGGCGGGCGCGAGTTTGCGTAGCCTGTCGAGCCCGTCGGAGCGTGATACGTCGGTCCGGTTGCTGGCTCGCATTCTTGCGCAACCGGATTTCCCTGCGGATCTTCTGGAGCGCGACAGGGCGCGAACCATATCGGCGATCAAGGAACAATTGACCAAACCGGCTTCCATCGGTGCCAAGGCATTCTGGCGTCTGGCCTATGGTACGCATCCGTATGGAATGGAGGCGACAGTTGCGTCGGTCGAATCGATCACACGTGAAGACCTGCTCACGTTTCATCGGCAACATTACGTCGCCAATCGAGCGGTTATTGCAATGATCGGCGATATCAGCCGCGCCGATGCCGATGCGATCGCGCAGCAGTTGACGATGCGTTTGCCGCAGGGTGCAGCGTTGCCGGCGCTACCTTTGGTTCAACCGGCGCAAGGGAACGAGGAGCGCATCGCGCATCCGGCATCGCAGTCCCATATCCTGATCGGCGCACCGGCGCTGGTGCGCGGCGACCCGGACTATTTCGCGCTCACGGTCGGCAACTATATCCTGGGCGGCGGCGGATTCGTGTCGCGCCTGATGCGTGAAGTTCGGGAGAAGCGGGGGCTGGCATAAAGTGTCTACAGCTATTTCAATCCATTGGCACAACCGGGTCCGTTCCAAATCGGCTTGCAGACACAGAAAGAACAAACCGACGGCGCGCTCAGGGTGGTGCGCGAAGTGCTCGCAACGTTCTTGCGCGATGGGCCGAGCGCCGCTGAATTGAAGGCCGCGAAAGACAACCTGATTGGCGGATTCCCGCTGCGGATCGATAATAACCGCAAGATTCTCGACAATATTGCCGTCATCGGATATTACAATCTGCCGCTGGATTATCTGGATACCTGGACTGCCAATATCGCCAAGGTCAGCGCAGCTGATATCAAGGCGGCATTCAACCGAAAGGTTGTCACCGACAGGCTCGCCACGGTGGTAGTGGGTGCTGCGGAATAAAACCCGGCCTGAAAAAATGCAGAAAAATCGAAACAGCAGAGCGGGTGCAAAACCGGACGCGAAGCACGGATCGCGTGCGGAATCCGCGCACCAGGTCCGCATCATTGGCGGCCAGTGGAAACGTACGCCGCTGGCCGTGCCCGATGTCCAGGGATTGCGCCCGACACCGGACCGGGTCCGGGAGACGGTTTTCAACTGGCTGACTCATTTGCTCGACGGGCGCTGGGAATCGATCGCGTGCCTGGATCTGTTCGCCGGCACTGGCGCGCTCGGCTTCGAGGCGGCAAGTCGCGGTGCAAATCAGGTGACTATGGTCGAGTCCAGCCCGGCAGCGTTCAGGCAGCTCGAAGCCACCAAGGAAAAATTGCGTGCCGCACAAGTCAGCCTGTTGTGGGGAGATGCGTTATCGATCGCCGGCAGGCTGGCCGATAATATGGATGGACAAGGCAGCCGCTTCGATCTGATTTTTCTCGATCCGCCTTACCATCAAGACTGGCTGGAAAAGACACTGCCGCTTTGCGGCCGGCTTTTGGCGGATGGCGGATTGGTATATGCTGAATCCGAACAGTCGTTTACTCGTGATACGCAGCCAGATTGGCTAGCCGGTTGGGACATCGCAAGAGAGGGGCGCGCCGGCATGGTTTACCATCACTTGCTGCGCCGCAATAATTTGAGTGAAATTTGAGGCATAATGCCCCTTCTATATTGGTGATGCAAGGGAGCCGCAATGGTCACAGCTATTTATCCTGGAACATTCGATCCGCTGACACGCGGGCATGAAGATCTGGTCCGCCGCGCGTCCGGCCTGTTCGACACGCTGGTGGTCGGCGTGGCCGACAGCAAGAATAAAAAGCCGTTTTTCTCGCTGGAAGAGCGCTTGAGCATTGCCAATGAAGTCCTTGGCCATTATCCGAATGTACGAGTTGAGAGTTTTTCAGGGCTGTTGAAGGATTTCGTGCGTCGTCATGATGCGCGCGTCATCGTGCGCGGTCTGCGTGCGGTGTCGGATTTTGAGTATGAATTCCAGATGGCCGGCATGAACCGCTACCTGTTGCCCGATGTCGAAACCTTGTTTCTGACGCCGTCCGATCAGTATCAATTCATCTCCGGCACGATCGTGCGTGAAATCGCGGTGCTGGGCGGCGATGTATCGAAGTTCGTATTTCCGTCAGTCGAAAAATGGCTGAAATCAAAAATTGACGCAATCGAAGGATAAACCGGCGAATTTGCCATGGCATTAACGATCACGAACACTTGGGCTGGGATTTTGCAAAGCGCCGCTTTGCACCGGGCCATGCTCCAAACGCGCGCAAGCGGTTGGAATCATCCGGCGAACGCTGCCAGTTCAATGCCGGTTCGGGGAAATGTATGGCGTTGCTGATTACCGACGATTGCATCAACTGCGACGTGTGCGAGCCGGAGTGCCCGAACGATGCGATTTCCATGGGCGCGGAAATTTATGAAATCGATCCCAATAAATGTACCGAGTGCGTCGGTCATTTCAGCGAGCCGCAGTGCCAGCAAGTATGTCCGGTGAGCTGCATTCCATTCAATCCGGAATGGCGCGAGACGAAGGAACAGCTACAGGCGAAGTACGAACGGTTGCAGGCTGAATTGAAAGTCGATTAAGCGCATTTGCCGGTGCCGCGATTTTCCACGGCAGGCATTAACCCTTTAGAGCAGGGGACACCATTCCTGGTCAGAACGCGATTTCGACATTCACATCCTGCCCGACGCATATTTTCTTTCCTTCGCCTGCAAGCAAAATTGCATTCATGCCGAACGTGATCGCACCGTCCATTTTCGGATTGCTGCGATACGATCGCAGGATGTCCAGCGGATCGGGGCCGATCTGCCCGGTCGCCTGGTCCACGGACGGAATCGGACAACGCGCGCAAGGCTTGACCGGCTTCAGGATTGCGTCACCGATCGTAATCGATTCAGCATAGTCTTCATCGAACGCGCCAGTTCCGCCGATCACGATATTCGGGCGGAAGCGATTCATTGGCAGTGCTTCACGCCCCTGTGCGAGCAGCTTTTCATTCAAATCGGCGAGCGACTCGGCCGACAGGACCAGCATCGGATATCCGTCTGAAAACAGTGCCGGTACATCCACGCCATTGGTCCAATGTGAATTCGTGACGCGCCTTGCATCCGGATGAAAGCGCACAAGCCTGCATGGAACCCCGACCGCGTTTGAAAACCAGCTTGCGGTCGTTTCATCGCAGTCGTACGCGTTGACGATGTCGCTCCAAATTTGCACCTCCGCCGTGGGTGCGGCAGTCGGATCCGGAAGATCAAGCGGGATTTGCAGGCGCAGCATGCCGGGCGCGCGAAGTTCGAGCGAATCGCCTTTGAGCTGTGGGCGGATCAATGCAAGCCTCGGATATTCGCGCTGAGTCAGAAATTTGCCATGGTCATCGACAACCATCCATTCGCGATCATAGATATGGTCGCTCATCAAACCGGCAGGAGTGAGCGTCGCTTCACGCAAGGCCATGCCGGCACACGATTTGATGGGGTACAGATTGAGTTCGGTAACGACAGGCATGGATCCCTCATGGTTGCGGCGTCGCATCGATCGACGAGCGACGGCTATTCATGGTAAATCCGGCATTATAGGCAGCATCCGGCAAGGATGCGTATCGGTCGGCGGATCAAAGCGCCGGGCGTCAACGCGTCGCGACCGTTACGTGCGTGATGCGGTCGCTTGTGGAGAATAGATGGTTGTGCCCGTGTCTTGCCTGGTTTTTACCGATTAACGAATCACGGGCGTATCGAAACCGATGATCGTGTCGGTATCCATGCATTGTTTTGTCAATGAGCGTTTCCAGCCCAAATACAGCAGCGCCATCACCAGCAGACTTGTAATCAATCCAGGCCACGTCGGACCGCCGCCGGAAATCAGGGGTCCGAGCAATGCAATTGCGGCGGCAACCTGGTAGGCCGGTGTGACAGCAATCCTTACGCGCACACTGCGTAACAGGCGACAAATAATCAGCCATCCGATTGAAAGCGATAGCGTCACGACGAACTGGATGGCATACGCCCCGATTTGATCAATCTCCATAGCACTCTCCCTTGTTGACAAACGCTTTGTTGCGCGGTTCTAAGGTTCCGCATCTAAAATGTCCTGTAAGCGCTTGAATTTGTGGACAGTAAACCATTCGGCACCATGTTTCTAGTGCTTTATGGCTGAAGAGTGCTGTTTTAATAAAAAAGAGGATGTTTTTGAGGGTTTTTGGTCCGATTAGACGTTAAACAGGAAATTCAGTACATCTCCGTCCTTGACGACATACTCCTTGCCTTCGGCCCGCATCTTGCCGGCTTCCTTTGCGCCCTGTTCGCCCTTGTAGGCGATAAAGTCCTCATACGCGATCGTTTGCGCGCGGATGAACCCGCGCTCGAAATCGGTATGAATCACGCCGGCTGCCTGCGGGGCGGTATCACCTACATGAATCGTCCACGCACGCACTTCCTTTACGCCGGCGGTGAAATAGGTTTGCAAGCCGAGCAATTTGAATCCCGCACGGATCAGGCGGTCCAGGCCCGGTTCTTCCATGCCGATATCGGCCAGGAATTCCTGCTTGTCTGCTTCGTCGAGATCAGCGATTTCCGCTTCGATCGCTGCGCAGATCGCCACCACCGGTGCGTTCTGCGATTTTGCATACTCGGTCAACTGGTCCAGCAAGGGATTGTCGGTGAAACCATTCTCGGCCACATTGCCGACATACATGGCGGGTTTGGCGGTGATCAGGCACAGCGGCTTGATCAGCGCCATTTCTTCGGCATCCAGCCCCATAGCGCGAACCGGCCTGGCCTGATCCAGATGCGGCATCACACGTTCCAAAAGTGCAACCAGCTTGGCCGCGTCCTTGTCGCCGGAACGCGCCTTCTTGTTCTCGCGGTGAATTGCCTTTTCGACCGTTCCCATATCCGCCAGCGCCAGCTCGGTCTGGATCACCTCGATGTCATCCAGCGGATTGATCTTGCCGGCGACATGGATTACGTTGTCGTCTTCGAAGCAGCGCACGACATTGACGATTGCATCGGTTTCCCGGATGTGAGCCAGAAACTGGTTGCCCAGGCCTTCACCTTTCGATGCGCCGGCAACCAATCCCGCGATATCGACGAATTCGACGGTGGCCGGTACGACCCGCTCGGGCTTGACGATGGCCGACAATTCAACCAGGCGCGGGTCGGGCACTTCGACCATGCCGACGTTCGGCTCGATCGTGCAAAAGGGATAGTTTTCCGCAGCGATCCCCGCTTTTGTCAGTGCATTGAAAAGAGTGGATTTGCCGACGTTAGGCAGGCCGACGATGCCGCATTTGAGACTCATGATAAGTGTACTTTGCTAGATTTCGTTGAACCCGTCATTTTACCGTAGACGGTCCTGAATGCCTTGAATTCGGCTGGCAGTCTGCCGGAGTGATAGATGCTTATGCGGTAAGCATGTCGTCAAACTTCATGTTGTTGCGGTTTGCAATGGCCTGTTATCTCGAAGTATGCAACTGCATCATCGCCGCTTCGAACTTGCCCTCGCAAAGCAAGGGAACGACGTCGAGGCTTTTTGCAATCGCTTCGTCGATTAGTGGTTGTTCTTCCTTGCGTGGCCGATGCAGTACGAAATCGACAACCTGTTGCTGCAAATTGAGTGCGCGTGGATGTCCAATGCCGATTCTCAGGCGCCAGTAATCCTGGGTGCCGAGCGCTGCGGTAATGTCTTTCAATCCGTTGTGTCCACCGGCCGATCCGCCTTTTTTTATCTTGGCGGTTCCCGGAGCAAGGTCGAGTTCGTCATGCACCACCAGGATTTCATCGGCCGCGATTTTGTAGAAGCGGGCCAAGGAGCCGACTGACTGGCCGGATCGATTCATGTAAGTTTGCGGTTCAAGCAGCCATACTTCCTGCCCGGCGATCACGGTTTTGGCAAGCAGTGCGTTATAGCGCGCCTCGCGTGCCAGTCCGCCGCGCGCGATGCCGCGGGCCAGATTGTCGACCAGCCAGAACCCTGCATTGTGACGAGTCTGTTCATATTCGGAGCCGGGATTTCCCAATCCGACAATGAGGCGAATAGCCATGAAATGTTCGAGAATAAAAAATTGATTATCCCGGAAGTTCCGGGTCGCGGTCCAATAACGGCTCGGACAATAAAAAACCCGCCAAAAGCGGCGGGTTTCTAATGCGGGTAAATCACCGGCACGAAGCGATATTTTACTTCTTGTCGGTATCCGCAGCAGGTGTTTCTGCCGCTGCCGATTCCGCTTCTATTTTGCCGGCCGGAACCGCTGCGGTTGCAATGGTCGGATTGTCCTGACCACCGTGCGCTACGGCGGTTACACCTTTTGGCAGGGTGATGTCAGACAGGTGAATCGAATTGCCGACCTCAATATTGGCCAGATCGATTTCGACGAATTCAGGCAAATCCTTTGGCAAGCAAGTGATATCCAGCTCGGTCATCACGTGGCTGATGATACCGGCGGAAAGCTTCACTGCAGGAGAGATCTCGGCGTTGATGAAGTGCAAAGGCACTTTTACGTGGATCTTCTGTTTTGCATCGACGCGCTGGAAGTCGGCGTGCAATACGAGCTGCTTGAACGCATGCATCTGAAAGTCGCGCAACAGGACTTTTTCGACCTTGCCGTCGACTTCGATGTCGAGAATCGATGAATGGAAAGTCTCTTTTTTCAACGCGTGGTACAGCGCATTGTGATCGAGCGAAATATTGAGCGGTGCGCTGGTACCACCATAAATGATACCCGGGGTTTGGCCGGCATTGCGCAGGCGGCGGCTCGCTCCGGACCCCTGCTCTTTGCGTGCAAATGCGATTACTTTCATTTTAAAGCTCCAGTGATTGCAGGGCAGTTTGCCTTGCTGTGAAAATCCCCCGCGACCAGGGGATTCAAAAGTGGGCGCAATCTTCTGCGCCCGGTATTCGGATATCAACGTTTTTCGTGCTGCGATCCCCAGTCATTCTTATGAGCAGGGAAGCAAACGTCGATCGATTAATCCGCGAACAAGGACATTACCGAATCGCCCTTGGTAATGCGCTTGAAGGTTTCAGCCAACAATCCGGCACAGGATAATTGGCGGATTTTGCCGCATCCCCGCGCTGCCGCCGACAATGGAATCGTGTCGGTCACTACCAGCTCATCCAGCGGCGAACTGGCTATGCGATCGATTGCCGGGCCGGACAGAACCGGATGCGTACAGTAGGCGATGACTTTTTTCGCGCCGCGCTCTTTCAGTACTTCCGCTGCTTTTGTCAGCGTCCCCGCAGTGTCGACCATGTCGTCCATGATCACGCAGTTGCGGCCTTCGACTTCGCCGATGATATTCATTACTTCGGATACGTTTGCTTTCGGACGGCGCTTGTCGATAATCGCCAGATCGCAATCCAGTCGTTTCGCCAGCGCCCGCGCACGTACCACACCGCCAACGTCGGGCGATACGACCAGCAGGTCGTCGTAGTTCTTGCTGACGAGATCGCTCAACAGCAGCGGCGACGCATAGATATTGTCGACCGGGATATCGAAAAATCCCTGAATCTGGTCTGCATGCAGGTCCATGATCAATACGCGCTCAACGCCGGCTTCCTGCAACATGTTGGCAACCACCTTCGCCGAAATGGCAACGCGAGCGGAGCGCGGACGGCGGTCCTGCCGGGCATAACCGAAATACGGGATGGCCGCAGTGATCCGGCCTGCGGAAGAGCGCTTCAATGCATCCACCATCAACATGATTTCCATCAGGTTGTCGTTGGTTGGCGCACAGGTCGATTGCAGCACGAAGACATCCTTGCCGCGCACGTTTTCGTTGATTTCAACCAGAACTTCGCCATCCGAAAATTTCGAGACCACCGCCTTGCCAAGCGGGAGACCGAGCTGTTTGGCGACCCCCGCAGCCAACTCCGGATTTGCGTTGCCGGTAAAAACCATCAGGTTTTCGTATGCCATGGGATCCCTGGATGCAATCGTTAAAAGCTTGAAAAGCCGCCAATGCGCAACCTGTCGGTTTTGCGTTGGCGGCTTGCCTGTTTGCTACATATTATATTTTTTATTTGTTCTAATGGCAGGGGAAGAAGGATTCGAACCTTCGAATGCTGGAATCAAAATCCAGTGCCTTAACCGACTTGGCGATTCCCCTACACAACCGGGTGTTCGACGTCATATTTTCGCTAACTTCAGTGAACTATGCAACGTCAAACCAATTCTTTACTTTGACTACGACCCTGCCAAGTGCGCCAGCGGATGCTCCGCGATCGCTCTGGTTTTCCAGGCTTTCCAGCGCGCAGGCACTTGGTCAAGCGCCTCATTTGCCGAACGTTCATGCTCAAAAGAACAGAACACACAAGCGCCGGAACCGGTCATCCTCGCATTTCCGAACCGACTCAGCCATTCGATGGCATCGGCAATTGGTGGAAAAAGCTTGGTGGCCACGACTTGCAGATCGTTTTTTCCGAACCCGACTTGAGCCCCGGAAAAGTCCGCTATTTTGACGGGTTTCGTATTCCGTGTCAATTCCGGTGCGCCAAAGATTGCGGCGGTCGGGACCGAAACTCCCGGTTCGATTACGACAAACCAAGAATGCGAACAAGGCGCCACCGAGGTCAGAATTTCTCCAACCCCTTCGGCAAATGCATTCGTCCCGAATAAAAAAAATGGCACGTCGGCGCCAAGCTGCAGACTCAATGCCATCAGTTCAGTGCGCGTCAGGCCGGTTTTCCACAAATGGTTCAACGCCAGCAGCGTGGTCGCCGCATCCGACGATCCACCGCCCAGCCCGCCACCCATCGGCAGCCGTTTGTCGATCGCAATATTTGCGCCCAACGATTTTTTGGAATCCGGCTTGGCGGCGGATCGCAATAATTTGGCAGCCCGTACGATCAGATCGCTCTCTTCCGGAACTCCGGCGACCGCGGTACTGCGATGGATCACACCGTCGTCGCGTGTTTCAAAATGCAGCGTATCGCTTAGATCGATCAACTGAAACAGTGTTTGCAGCAAATGATAGCCATCCGGGCGCCTTCCTGTTACATGCAGGAACAGATTCAGCTTGGCTGGTGCAGCGCAATTTTCTAATGTGGACGGCATCTGGACAGGCAAGGGAAAGGGAGCTCAGGCAGGTTGCCAATTATCAATGACGAGCCGGATCGACACATCGCCAGCCTTGGTGCCGCTGCGCTGCATGTCGATGCGCTTCGGACGCATTGTTCCGGCATCTTCCTGCCAGGTCGGATACTGGATTCGCCATCCATCATGGGTCATTGCTTTGCTGCTGCCGGATGGCGCAGCAACAAGGAAACGATTTCCTTCTGCATCCAGCGCGAACCCTTGCAGCCAGTGCCGCAAACCGGACACAGGCAGCGGCCAGCCCAGCGCGTCCGCGACCAGCGCATCGACATTGCCGGCTGTGCGCGGCGCTTGTCCGGCCTGAGTCAGTATGGCGAAGGCGGGAGTGACTTCGATGACCGCAATGGTTTGTCCAAGCGGTGAGAATAATGTGATGGTCGTACGGTCCGCATTTTGCGCCCAGTTGAAGCTGCCGTGAATCACCTCGTCACGACCATATTGCTGATAGGAGACGGACAGCCGTCCATTGATCCTGATATTTTCGTGATACGGACGTGATGCGGCTTCTTCGCTTGTGGCAGCGCCCGTGGCAGACGGCGGCTTCGTGACCGTCGCGCACCCGGTCACCAGGAGCGGCAACAGCAGGATGCCGGTCAGTACCCGGAGAAAGCGCAACACATAGCTGGTCCAGGGCATAAGATGGTCACCGATAAACAAGGAATTGGCCTGAAGCTGGGGCACGAAACAGGAATGAGCCCGTCGCGATGCTGCACGAATCACAAGCTGACCTGAAACCGTGCCAGCGTGTTTTTCAAAGTATCGTTTTTCGGATCCTTGCTATTGGCATCGCGCCAGAATTTTTTTGCATCGTCGTGCTGCCCCTTGACCCACAGTACTTCGCCCAAGTGCGCGGCAATTTCAGGGTCAGGACGCAGATCGTAGGCACGGCGCAAAAAATTCTCGGCTTCCTTGAATTTACCGAGCCGGAACTGAACCCATCCCATGCTATCCATGATGAACGGATCTTCCGGTGCGAGCTTTAACGCGGTATCCACTAATTGATATGCTTCCTGCAGGCGCATGTTGCGTTCCGCCAGCGAATAGCCGAGCGCGTTGTACGCATGCTGGTTTTTCGGTGCAATCTTGATTACCTTGCGCAATGCGGTTTCCATGACGTCGAGCTTGTCGAGCTTTTCAGCCAGCATTGCGTAGTCGTACAATAAATCGGTATTGTTCGGGAAGCGCTTGAGCCCGCCTTGCAGCACCTCCATGGCATCCTGTTCCTGGGCGGCGTTTCGCAAAATTTGCGCTTCGACCATCAATACTTGTATCTGCTCTTCTTCGCCCTGGGCGTCCAGTCCTTTCAGCAAACCGCGCGCAGCAGCAATATCATGTTCCCGTCCAAAGAGCTGGGCACGTTTCAATTGTGCGTCGAAAAATGCCTGCCTCTTGCCGGGATCAATCTGATCGAGCCACTTGTGTGCGGCCGTCATATCGTTGCGTTCTTCCGCAAGCTGCGACAGGATCAGCAGCGCCTGGGTCGGATCCCGTTCTTCGTCCGGATTTGCTGTCAATTCATCGAGATAGGCCATCAAATATTTTTCGGCCTGATTCGTGTCCTTGCCTTGCGTGGCCAGCAGGCCCAGCGCATACAGCGCAGTCAGATCCTTCGGCTGGTCTCTGAGCAAGGTTTTAAACTCGGTTTGCGCCTGCTCGTATTGCTTTTGTTCGACCAGCAGACGGGCATAGGCAAGTCGTACATCGCGCGACTGCGGGTATCGGTCCAAAAATCCGGCCAATGATTTTGCGGCATCGTTTTTATCCGGCGTTACCTGCGCCAGCGTCAAGGCGGCCAACTCCGAATCCGGGTCGCCGGCAAGCGCCGCGCGCGCTTCCCGGATTGCCCGCTCATTGTTACCCTGGGAATGCGCTGCCTGCGCCAGCGCCAAGTGTGATTCGGGCAGGGCCATGTAGGGCGCAAGCAGATTTTCAAGTAGCGAAAAAGCTGCCACCTTGTTTTTCGCGCGTGCCAGCAGCCGCTGAATTTGCAGAATCAGTGCGCCGCGCGCCTGCGCCGGCATTTCCTGCAAGCGCTGCGCCAATAGTGGCTGCACCTCTTCCAGGTTGTCGCTCAGCAGCGCGAAGCTCATGTAATACTGAGCTGCTTCTTCCGAATTCGGCGCAACGTCGCGCCACAGGCGAATCGCCGCCAAAGCTTCGTCGGACTGCTTTGCCTTGAGCGCAATTTCAGCAGCACGGCGTGCAACCCGAGGGTCGCGCGTCTGTTGTGCGATACCCAGCATGGTCACATAAGCCGCTTGCCAATTGCCCCTCTGGTCAGCAATTTCAGCACTTAAATATTTGAAAATGAATTCTTCGGTAAGCGGTATCGATGGAAGTTCGTCGTCGTATGCGCGAGCAGTCGACTGGACGTTCAGTTTGCGTACGGCGCCAAAACCTGCGCCCGGCTGCTCCGACGCGACCACGTTAACTTTATCGGAGACATCGGTGTTGTTTGCGGGCCGAAGTAATCCTCCGGCACATGCGGACAGGGCTGCCGACAAGGTTACAATGACGAGAATATTTTTCAAGAGATGGTTCCGGCTAAACGATCAGGGTTCGATTTTACGCCCAACTCGGCATATATGCGCAGTTGGAATAAGGCTGGAACGCGTGCGTTAACCGGCCTGCCATTGGCGGTTTTTTCGCCGCATGATCGTCGCCATTTTCTAATGTAGCGCGGTCTGCCGGCTTGAATTGTTCCATTCTCACGTGTTTTCTATCCGGAATAAATTTTCCATATCATGCCTGAATTACCCGAAGTCGAAGTAACCCGGCGTGGTGTCGCCCCGCACATCGAGGATCGTGTCGTCACAGGCGTCGTCTTGCGCCACACCGGTTTGCGCTGGCCTTTTCCCGCCGATTTGTCAGAATGCATTCGCGGCCAAACGATACGCGGCACAGGTCGTCGCGGAAAATATCTGTTGATCCGGTTTGACCACGGCACCTTGATCATCCATCTTGGAATGTCCGGCCATTTGCGTATTCT
>JAKFFO010000130.1:0-18993 GCA_036675035.1 Oxalobacteraceae bacterium | reverse complement strand
ATCGGATCGCGCGTCAATATCGGCGCCGGAACGATTACCTGCAACTACGACGGCGTCAACAAGCATCGCACCGTGATCGAAGATGATGCGTTCATCGGCAGCGATACGCAGCTGGTCGCGCCGGTTCGCGTCGGCAAGGGCGCCACGCTCGGCGCCGGTACCACATTGACTGCCAACGCGCCGGAAGGGAAGCTGACTGTATCGCGCGCGCGGCAGGCGACCATCGAAGGCTGGAAGCGGCCGGTCAAGATCAAGAAGTAACCCCTGGAAGATATGGCTCCGTAGCCTGCGCCGCCAGTTGCATGGCTGCGCATATCGCAGCCTTTGCGCATCACACCGCGATACGGGTTTCGAACTTGCTGCGATGGGTTGCAAAGAAGCTGCGCACATTGCGCACGTTGGCATGAGTGGAAAACATGCGGTGCGCGAACGCATGGTACGCCGGCATGTCGGCAACCTGCGCCACCACGACAAAATCCGGCCCGGGCGACACGCGGTAGCATTGCAGCACCGCAGCCTCGGCCGTCATCAGCGCCTCGAATTCCGCGTACCGTTCTCCGGTCTGGACATCCAGCGTGATTTCGACGATCGCGGTCAGCGTGGCGCCTACCTTGTCCGGCGCCACAATCGCGACCCGGCGTTCGATGACGCCGGCATCGGTCAGGCGCTTGACGCGCCGCAGGCAAGTCGGCGGCGACGCATGGACTTTTTCCGCCAGCTCGTAATTGGTCCGGGATGCGTCTTCCTGCAATGCATTCAGGATCCGTCGGTCGAGATCATCAAGTAAAACGGCAGGATTGGTCATCGGATTTCATTTAACAAAAATCAATAAAGATGAATTTATATTTCATGCATGTACACAGGTGAAATAATAATCCAAATAAGTGATAAATTTGACGGCATATTTCATATGTTGTGCTCTAGCATGGCAGAAATCGTCTTTCAACAGTAACTCCCCCAGCAAAAGAGGTTTCCATGTGCGGCATCGTCGGCGCGGTTGCGCAACGCAATATCACTCCCATCCTGATCGAGGGCCTCAAGCGCCTGGAATACCGCGGTTACGACTCGTGCGGTGTTGCACTGCATGTGGATGGCAAGCTGCAGCGCTCGCGCAGCACCTCCAGGGTAGCCGACCTGGAAACGCAAACCAACAAGCTTGAACTCACCGGATTTACCGGCATCGCGCATACCCGCTGGGCAACGCACGGCGCCCCGGCATCCCACAACGCGCATCCGCATTTTTCACGCGAGCGCATCGCGCTGGTCCACAACGGCATTATCGAAAACCACGAGGAACTGCGCGCCGAATTACAGGCGGCAGGCTACGTATTCGAAAGCCAGACCGATACCGAAGTCATCGCGCACCTGGTCGATCACCTGTATTCGGGCGACTTGTTCGAGACGGTGCAGCAAGCAGTGAAACGATTGACCGGCGCATTTGCTATAGCGGTGTTTTGCCAGGACGAGCCGCATCGCATCGTCGGCGCCCGGCTGGGTTCGCCGCTGATCGTCGGCGTCGGCGATGGAGAAAATTTTCTTGCGTCCGACGCGATGGCGTTGGCCGGCACCACCGATCAGATCATCTATCTGGAAGAAGGCGACGTGGTCGACCTGCAGCTGCAGCGCTACTGGATCGTGGATCACGACGGCAAGCCGGTGCAACGCGAAGTGAAAACGGTCCACGCGCACACCGGCGCGGCCGAGCTCGGTCCGTATCGCCATTACATGCAAAAGGAAATCTTCGAGCAGCCGCGCGCGATCGCGGACACGCTTGGCAGCGTAACCGGGATCATGCCGGAACTGTTCGGCGACGAAGCTTTCGGCATCTTCAAGAAAATCGATTCGCTGCTGATTCTTGCGTGCGGCACCAGCTACTACGCCGGCCTGACCGCGAAATACTGGATCGAATCGATTGCAGGCGTCCCGGTCAATGTCGAGATCGCCAGCGAATACCGTTACCGCGACAGCGTGCCGAATCCGAATGCATTGGTGGTCACGATTTCACAGAGCGGCGAAACCGCCGACACGCTCGCTGCACTGAAACACGCGCGCGCGCAGGGAATGCCGCATACGCTGACCATCTGCAACGTCGCCACCAGCGCCATGGTGCGCGAATGCGTGCTGTCATATATCACGCACGCCGGAATCGAAGTCGGTGTCGCGTCGACCAAGGCATTTACCACCCAGCTCGCGGCCCTGTTCCTGCTCGCGTTGACGCTGGCGCAGACCAGGGGACGATTGAGCGACGAACAGGAAGCCGCACATTTGAAGGCAATGCGCCACCTGCCGGTGTCGATCAGCGCGGTGCTGGCGCTTGAACCCCAGATCATTGCGTGGGCAGAAGAATTCGCACGCAAGGAAAACGCATTGTTCCTGGGCCGCGGCCTGCATTATCCGATCGCGCTAGAAGGTGCATTAAAGCTGAAGGAGATTTCGTATATCCACGCCGAAGCCTATCCGGCAGGCGAGTTGAAGCACGGTCCACTCGCACTGGTCACCGAAGACATGCCGGTGGTCACCGTCGCACCGAACGACACATTGATCGAGAAACTCAAGTCGAACATGCAGGAAGTCCGCGCCCGCGGCGGCCAGCTGTACGTATTTGCCGATGCAGATTCGCGCATGTCGCCCAGCGACGGCATTCATGTGATCCGCCTGCCGGAGCACTACGGTTTGCTATCACCGATCCTGCATGTGATTCCGCTGCAGTTGCTGGCGTATCACACTGCACTGGCACGCGGCACCGATGTGGACAAGCCGCGTAACTTGGCGAAGTCGGTGACTGTTGAGTAGTCGGTCCGGTTCTGCAGTCCGGTGAATTTAACCAATAGAGTTTATCTGTCGCGCCGCGTGCGTTCGCCATGGCTCCAATATGGCAGCGAAAGACAAACGCTGGTGGACTGAACCGCCACGACGGATGGTGGTTATGGCGATTGCATGCCGGAGAATGGCGGTTTTGACAATAACTTGATACCGCCGTTGCCAATTTGCGATTGTGATCATAACTGCTGTTGAAGGCAGCAAGTTTGACCGGCTGGCCCGCAGTCGGTATTGCTATCCCAGAAGAATGACGTATATCCCTTGTACGTAATGGTTGTCATTTCCTTCATCTCGTTTTCTTTCGTCACCCTTAATATTTGCTCTTTTCAAATGAATCGTGCGGCAAATAGCGAAGCGATCCGTATCAATGCTTGAGAGACCACGCATTCACTCTGTATAGTGGCTCTGTCCAACGGCTTCTCAGAGATAATCATGCGATGTTTTTATTGTAGTAATTACGATCTTCCCATAGCTGTTGTCAATTTTTCCTCGCGGCTTTCTGTGGCGGCGGTAGTCATAAGCATTGCCGACCTGCGCAGAGTCGGTCACGGTAGATAGACATCGTCATCGTACGCATGGCGCTAACGCACTTGGCGAAATCAAATGCTTTCCATAGACTCCGTCAAGAGCAGCAAACAGGATTAGTCGAGGAATGAATGCCTGAGCAGCACAATCAAACTGAATCATCTTCGTATATAAGCGCTTCAGAAGCTTTCGAACTGGGGATCAAATTTGCCGCGGCCGCAGCGAATGCAGGCGACGACATTAGAAGTCTTGCCGCTGCCGATTTCTGGCCTGCGCAATTGCAAGACCTTCTAGCGGCACCGGGCTTGCATGCGGGACAAACGAAAGACCAGGCACTGGCGATATTGAAGGCGGAAGTCCATCGCCGATTGCAAGCCGATCAGAATGCTGGTCATGGCGCAAAGTCTGAATCGGCAAATCTGACCAGTGAGGCCAAATACCGCGCCATCATTGAAAGTATTGAAGACGCATATTATGAGGTGATCTCCATGGCAGGCCGATTCAGCGCAATCCCGCTTTCCATCGCATTCTCGGATACACCGCCGAAGAACTGGGTATGGCAGATAATCGCCGCTCACAGACACCGGAAATGGCAGCGGTCGTGTACCGCGCATTCAACGAGGTCTATCGCACCGGCGTCGCCAAACAGAGCCAGGAGTGGGAATATGTCCATAAGAATGGCAGTACTGTTTATGTTGAAGGGTCAGTTCAGCTGACACGCGATTCGAACGGACAACCCATCGGATTTCGCGGCATACTGCGCGACATTACCAAGCGGCGCCGGGAGGAGCGTCTGCTGAAGCTGGAACATACCATCGCGCTCGGTCTTGCCGAAGCGACCAGCACCCGGCGAGCCGCAGTGATGATCCTTCGTAATATCTGTGAATCCGAACGGTGGGAAGCTGGTGGATACTGGGTTCTGGGGGAGGAGCCCGGTACGCTCCGGCTCGATCTGGGCTGGGCCAACGACAACATGACCGCAGTGGCCAGCGAATTCTATAAAGACAAGGTAGGTAGCCTTACCGTAAAGAGCGACAGCTACTTGAAGGGCGTGTGGGATGTCGGCCAGCCGAACTGGATCGCCGACGTTTCAAAAAATGCCGACTTCATGACCAAGTCAGGGTCTTACGTGATGTCAGACGCTAAACAACTGGCCACCTTTTATGTACCGATCTGGTCAGATGGCAAGGTGGTCGGCCTGTTATCTTTTGCGAATTCAACGATTTGCGAACCGGATGAACGACTGTTGCAAACGGTCAGCGTCATCGCGAGCCAGTTCGGACAGCACTTGCAGCGCAAGCAGGCGGAGCGGATCGTGCGCGAAAGCGAAGAGCGTTTCCGCGCGCTGACCAATCTGTCGTCGGATTGGTACTGGGAGCTGGACGCTACGCTGCGGATCGCCCGTATGGAAAGCCGCCATGCCAGCGCAGCGGAGATCGGCCGCCAGTATCTCGGCACACCCCTTTGGGAGTCGGGTTTGGAAATTCAATATGAAGGAGGATGGGATTCATTCCGACTTCTGGTTGAGTCTCATCAGCCCTTCCGAGATATATCGATGCATCGGCAGCTCCCTAACGGAAAGCCGTATTACATTAGTGTCAGCGGTGAACCCATTCTCGACAATCAGGGGCGCGTAACCGGATATCGCGGTGTTTCAAAGGAAGTGACCGACCGAAAGATTGCCGAGGAGCGGATCCAGTATCTTGCCACGCACGACGCCCTGACAGGACTGCCAAACCGTGTGCTGTTTAGCCATTTGCTCAGTAACGCGATCTCGAACGCACAACGTTATCAGCGCAATTTCTCAGTATTTTTCATCGACCTCGACCGGTTCAAGATCATCAACGACACGCTGGGTCATGAGGCAGGAGATGCCCTGCTCAAAGAAGTGGCCGCGCGGTTCAAGCAGGTGTTGCGTGCCGGCGACGTAGTTGCAAGGCTGGGCGGCGATGAATTCGTGGTGCTGATTCAGGAAACTCTTGATGCACCCCATGCAGCGCTCGTGGCGCGCAAGATGCTGGCAGAAGCGATCCATCCAGTCATCCTCCGGGGACAGGAATGTCGTGTCACAGCCAGCATCGGTATTGCGATGTATCCGGCGGACGGTGAAGACGAACAATCACTGATGAAAAATGCCGATATCGCAATGTATTACGCCAAAGAGGAAGGTAAGAATAACTTTCAATTCTTTTCCAATGAGATCAAGACGCAATCCCTGGAGCGCCTGGCACTGGAATCCAATTTGCGGCACGCGCTGGAGCGCGAAGAATTCACCGTTCATTACCAGGCAAAGCTGGATTTACGAAGTGGTCAGATCAACGGCGTCGAAGCGCTGCTGCGGTGGAACAATGCCACGCTCGGGATGGTGACTCCAACCCAGTTCATCCCGGTGGCGGAAGAAACCGGCATGATCGTGCCGATCGGCAAATGGGTGCTCGCTACTGCCTGTGCGCAGAATGTAACCTGGCAGCAGCAGGGGCTGCCACCGATCTGCATGGCGGTCAACCTGTCGGTACGCCAGTTTGCGGACCCGCACCTGCTTGATGACATTGAGAGCGTATTGCGGGATACCGGCATGGCGCCGCACCTGCTGGAACTGGAAATCACTGAAGGAATGGTGGTGCACCATCCGGAGCAGGCAATCAAGTTGCTTACCGCAATCAAAAAACTTGGCGTGCGCCTGGCCATCGACGACTTCGGCACCGGCTATTCTTCCTTGGGTCAGCTGAAGCACTTCCCCATCGATACACTCAAGGTCGATCGCTCGTTCATTCGCGACATTGAAACCGATGCCGGTGACAAGGCGATCACGGAAGCGATCATTGCGATGGGCAAGACGCTCAGCCTGACGGTCATTGCAGAAGGGGTCGAAACTGTCGAACAGGAACGCTTCCTGCGAAATAATGCGTGCGACGAGATGCAGGGATATTACTTCAGCATGCCCATCACTGCCGATGCTTTCGCTACGTTTTATGCAGAGCACTTGGCCAGCAAAAAGTGACCGCCATCTTTTTAGTAACTGATCGATAATCGGTTCGTGAATCTGTTGTTGGCGGTTGAATTATTGGTAGATTTAGCGCGATCCAAGCGGTTGTCTGTTCAGCAACCTGCGTCTCATTTTTTCTTCCGGGCTTTTTGCACCTTCGCGACACCGGAGTTCACGGGCACGTGCTGTCCGTGACCATTAATTTGCGAGTCACGATGCTGCACCTTGCCGAAGTAGCCTGCTCACGTAAAAGCAACCAACTGTCTTCCTTGCTTCTGTAATCGAGAGCGACTCAGTTCGGCCAGATCAATTGCCTTTTTTGTGTAGCGCTTTTCTCGCTTGTCTTTTTGAATCCAATTCATAAAGAGAAAGAGGAGATCGATGCGTACGCCGTAACCTGCTAACAACCTGTACATCACCGTAACTCAACCGCTTTCGTTCCTTCCGTTGAGGCAAAGCCCACGAGGCAGCGATGTCGCCAGAGTTGCGAGCCTTTGGAGTAATTTATTCGTTGATTCGGCGGAAAAAATTCATCCTTTTACGCAACATAAGCACGCGAAGCAGGCATTATCTTGTTCGCTTGGCGTTTTCTCAATTACTTCGTGCAAAACCACTGGTAACATGAATCGCACTAGGGTGATTTCCGGAATTCCCCTAAATATTCCCTTGCTCTTTATATCTTTATATAAGAACTGGTATGACTGCTATCCAAACTAAGAAGAATTACTCCGTGTCACGTATGCCGACCGGCATCCTCGGGAGTGACGAAATTCTAGGTGGGGGGTTGATAGCGGGGCGAAGCTACCTGATCAGCGGCGCTGCAGGGAGTGGGAAAACGGTATTTTCGATACAGTGGCTGCGGAGCGCAGTCCTGTCCGGTAAGAAATGCATGTACATCACGTTGTCCGAGCCAGGCGCTCAGATCGAACGGAATGTCGCGGGTTTTAACTGGAGTCTTGACGGGATCCATGTCGTTGATCTGTCTCCGGACACCGATGGCTTCGAGGACAAGCACGGCGAATATCATGTTTTTCCACCAAGCGAAGTCGAGAATATTCCTGCGTGGCAGTCTATCTATCACGCAATTGACGAAAATGAGCCAGATTGTGTCGTAATCGATTCGGTAACCCAGTTGCGATATCTTGCGACCGACGAATATCAGTTCCGCAAGAACATACTTCGGTTGGTCGGCCATTTGAACGGGTTGGATATCACTTCGTTTCTATTATTCGAGCCGCAGGAACTGGAGCAGGATGTATCCGTCGCTCTAGCCGTCGACGGCGTGATTCGCCTGCGCTCCGGCGTGTCCTCGGAACTGGCTATCGGTATCCGGAGCATGCAAGTGGAAAAGCTGCGTGCATCGGACTTCATGTCCGGTTTTCATCCGATGAGGATCGGCAAAAACGGCATCGCTGTTTTCCCGCATCGCATCGAAAGAACCGGGTCAAGCATACCTGGTGCCGAAATGATTTCATCCGGCATTTCCCGACTCGACCAGCTGCTGGGCGGAGGGCTTGAGTCGGGCACCACGACCCTACTGACCGGGCCTACCGGTACCGGAAAGAGCACTCTCGGCACTCAATTTCTTGCACACCATGCGATGCGGCATCCCGCAATTCTGTTCACCTTTGAAGAGCCGGAGTCATTCATTGCCGGTCGCAGCCGCAGCATTGGTGCATCGATCGATGAAGTGCTTGCTTCCGGCGCATTGAAAATCGTACGCGTCAACCCGTTGGAGCAATATCCGGACGAATTCCTGGCGGTTGTGCGTCACGCGGTAGAGGAAGACGGTCGGCGAATGGTAATGATCGACAGTTTGCGCGGCTATCAATTCGCAATGGAGGAATTCGGGAAGTCGCAAGCGCACATACATAACTTGGTTACCTATTTGTCGCGCCAGGGGGTCACCACATTACTCATTAATGAGGTAGAGCACATCACCAGTACGAGCCTGAAGGCAACGGATCTGGGAGTAAGTCACCTCGCCGACAATATCATCCTGTTGCGTTATGCCGAGCATGCCGGACGTGTGATCAAAGTAGTGTGCTGCCTGAAAAAGCGGATCGGCAACTTCGAACCCGAGTTGCGCAAAATTGAGGTGGGGCCAAATGGCATGCAAATTAGTGAAAAGCTCCATGAGCTGCATGGCATCCTGAGCGGAATGCCCGCATCGAATCCGGGGATGTAACTTCGTGCCTAGAGCCAGGGAAGCACCAATCGTAGGTCTCATGATCGCTGATCATGGCGATCGCCGCCTTCTCGCGGAGTTCCTGGAGCGATCCGGATACCGGGTGCATGCGTGCTCGGGATCCCACCTGAAATCGGATGACTTTGCAGGATCGTTGATCATCACCGATGAAATGCACGCGCGTCAATTCGGCGTCGCCCTCTTCGATCTCCGGCAGCGTCAGCGCCCGCTGTATCTCCCGGCTCTCGTGATGATCGGAACGCGCGCGCCAGCCTCGCAGTGGCTGCGCAGCGGTTTCGATGATGTTCTGCGCATGCCGCTTAATAAAGACGAGCTTCTTGTTCGCTTGCAGGCATTTTTGAAGCTTCGCAAACACTCGGAAGACGCACACAAGGAATCAGAGCACTTTATCGTGTCCACGCTGGATGCGCTCTCCGAACATATATGCGTATCCGATTTCGACGGCAATATTCTTTTGGTCAATCAGGCATGGCGGAACTTTGCTGCAGCCAATGGATGGACTCAGAATCTTGCCTGGAATGAGGCGAACTATTTTGCGGTATGCGAAGCATCCGTAGGTCGTGGATCGGAGGATGCGTTGATGTTCGTCGACGGCATGCGCGCGGTTGCGTCCGGAGCACGCTCTGAATTTTCATTTGAATATTCGTGCGACTCGCCGACAGAGAAGCGCTGGTTTCTTGCCAAAGTCACCAGGTTCACATGGAATAACGCAGCCGTCCTCGTCATATCGCATGAGAACATTTCCGTGACACGGCTTGCAGAAAATAAACTCGATCACCTCGCTCACTACGACAGCCTGACCGGCCTGGCCAATCGTGCGTATTTTTACGACAGCCTGAGCCGTACGCTTTTGCAGGCGAAACGAAGCAAATGGATCGTCGGAGTCTTATTCATCGATCTCGACCATTTCAAGATGATCAACGACACCTTGGGCCACAGTGCAGGCGATGAAGTGCTGCGAGAGGTATCGAATAGGCTGACGAACTGTCTTCGTGCAAGTGATGTGGTCGGGCGCTTGGGCGGGGACGAGTTTTGCGCCTACCTGCCAGCGCTGGCGCAGGAGCAGGATGCAGGACTTATTGCTGAAAAAATTGTGGCCGCTCTGGCCGCTCCCATTATGATCAACGACACCGAAGCCTTCGTCACAGCAAGTATCGGTGTAGTGCTTTATCCAAACGATGGGATTGACATCGATGCGCTGCTGAACGCCGCCGATACTGCAATGTACTGGGCCAAGGAGCTGGGCCGGAGCAACTATCAATTTTTTACACCCAGCATGAACGATGCCGCGCTTGCGCGTGCGAATATCGTGAACGGACTGCGTCATGCTCTCGAAAGAAACGAGTTCTTTCTGGTCTATCAGCCGCAGTTGGATTTGAAATCCGGACGCATTCGCGGCTGCGAAGCACTGATTCGATGGCGCGATCCTGAACGCGGAATCGTATCGCCGGCCGCGTTTATTCCCATTGCTGAAGAAACCGGGTTGATCATTGCCATAGGCGAATGGGCACTGAAAACTGCTTGTGCTCAGAACAAGGCATGGCAAGAGGCAGGGCGTCCTGGAATTGTGGTTGCGGTTAATTTGTCTGCCCGTCAGTTCAGGCAAAACGAACTGGCGGACACCGTGTGCCGTGCATTGCAGGAGACCGGGCTTGAAGGAAAATATCTGGAGCTCGAGGTGACTGAAAGCATCGTGATGGCCGACGTCGACAAGATCATCCGGACCATGCAACAGATAAAATCGATGGGCGTACGTTTGTCAATCGACGACTTTGGAACAGGATATTCGAACCTGGGCTATCTCAGGAATTTTCCGTTGGACGCGATCAAGGTCGATAAATCATTTGTAAGCGATATCGGCAACGGAACGGGTCAGGTCGGCGGTGATATCGTTAACATGATCATTACACTCGGACATAACTTGCGACTCGAGGTGATTGCCGAAGGTGTCGAAACGAATGAGCAGATGGCCTTCCTCGCTGCTGCCGGGTGCGACATGGTACAAGGCTATCACTTCAGTCGTCCGCTTTTCGCGGACGACATGCTTGATTTCCTGAGGTCGTCCCGATTCACTTCGCTTTAGCACTCACTTCATAAATCGGATGTCAATGCCATTTCCGGTATCGAGAGGGCTGATCGTGGAGCGAAGAGAAACTGTTTCTGATGACGTGGGTCGGAATCAATAGACGCCAACGTTTCGTAAAATGTATGAAACGAAGGACCTATGAAACGGTTAGCCAGGGCAGTCTACGCACAGGAATTTCGGGGTCAAGCTGGTGCTCTCGAACGGGTTGACGACATCGGAAGCGGCACGCTGGCTGTCGATTTCAGCTAAAACGCTGTCAAACTGGATACTGCTGGCGTTGGAACGCAAGCTCGTCCTAATCGGCCAGAATCAGGCGTCGCCCTGCGACGCAGAAATGGGGCTGGTTCGCGTCAAGCGCGAGCTTGCAGAAGTCAACATGCAGCGCAGCCTCTTAAAAAAGTTTGCGGCCTACTTCGCGAAACAGTCGCAGTGAGGTACGGTGCCATCGACAGATTGCGGCTACCTCGCCTGTTGCGCCGAAGTTTCTGGAACGAGACTTCAACAGGCAAGCGCCAAACCAGGCTTGGGTCACCGACATCACCTATCCGCAACCAACGAACGCTGAGCGTATTTGACTGTCTTGAGTGACTTGTGCAGTGGTGAAATCGTCGGCTATGCGATGACCGAACGGATTCATCATACCGATCGCGGCAGCCAGTATTGCGTGCATGAATGCCGTCGTTTGCTGGAAAAGTTCGGCATGGAGCCATCCATGCGCCGCAAAGGCAACTGCTACCACCATGCGCCGATAGATGGTTTCCGGGGCACATTGAAAATGAGCTTGTTCATCATCGCCGGTCTGCAACACGGCAGCAGGCAAAGGATGACGTGTCGGAATACACCGAGATCTTTCACGATCGTCAACGTTCGCAAGCTAGGCTCGGCTATTTGGCTCCCGCAGTATTCTGTCAGCAGTACTATCGCAAATAACTGGTTGCTTAACGCCGTTGGCATCTACTTTTTTCGACCGACTTCAGCCGGTTGAATTTCCAGAATCGAGATGCAAAACTTTCGGACATCGCCAATCAAAGCGCTTGTCGTTTCGACCAATGCCAAGAATGCCGACGCAGCTTGATTTTGCCAGCCGCTCTAATCCCTTGATTGCATCATGATGACGCTGGATTCAGTGCCGCCAGTCGCGCACGGCTCTTCATCAAACGCGATATCGCCATCCGCCACCGGCTCGCCGGTCGCCTTCAGTCCGGAAAAACCGAACAGGTCGCGATCCATCAGATGCGATGGCACCACCGTCGACAACGCTGAAAAGATGTTGTCGACCCGGCCCGGGAATTTCTTGTCCCATTCGCGCAGCATCGCTTTCAATTGCTTGCGCTGCAGATTCTCCTGGCTCCCGCACAAATCGCACGGAATGATAGGAAACTGCTTGATGTCCGCATAGCGTGCGGTATCGGCTTCCTTCACGTAGGCCAGCGGGCGAATCACGATATGCTTGCCGTCATCTGATTGCAGCTTGGGCGGCATGCCCTTCAGTTTTGCACCGAAAAACATGTTGAGAAAAAACGTCTCAAGGATATCGTCGCGATGATGCCCGAGAGCGATTTTGGTGGCGCCCAGTTCATCGGCGACGCGGTACAGGATGCCGCGGCGCAGGCGCGAACACAGCGAGCACGTGGTTTTTCCCTCAGGGATCACGCGCTTGACGATGCTGTAGGTATCCTGGTTCTCGATATGGAACGGTACACCCAGCCTGGTTAGGTATTCCGGCAGGATATGAGCCGGGAAGTTCGGCTGCTTTTGATCGAGGTTGACGGCAACGATGTCGAAATTGATGGGTGCGCGCTCCCGCAAGGTCAACAGGATATCCAGCAATGCATAGCTGTCCTTGCCGCCGGACAGGCACACCATCACCTTGTCGCCGTCTTCGATCATGTTGAAGTCGCCGATCGCCTGGCCGGCCAGGCGGCACAGGCGCTTGTGCAGCTTGTTGTTCTCATAGCCGGTTTTTTCGGTTTGCTTCAGCGTCATCGCAGCAGTTGCTGAAACATCAGTCACGGACAGGTCGGACACTTAAATCTCCTTGATGCGAAACACTTCGACGCCGACCGACTCGCAGTCGGGATACACGTCGGGCTTCTCGGTCGATACGCGCACGGCGCGTACTTTCGGGTGCGCCAGCATCGCATGTGCAACGTCATCGCACAGCGTTTCCTGCAAATGAATATGGCCTTGCGCCATGCGTTTTGCGATCGTATCGCGCATGAAATCGTAATCGACCACTTCATGCAAATGATCGTCTTGCGGTGTCGATAGCGCAAGCGGTATGAACAGATCGACGTTGATCAATACGCGCTGCTCGCCTTTCTTTTCGAATTCATGTACGCCGATGTTGATCTGAACTTCGTAGTTGCGCAGGAACAGGCGGCGGCATTCGGCCAAGCTTGGATGTGACAGGAAAGAGAGCATATTTTCAAAAGGTTATTTCGCAATAAACATCACATCGCGTTGCAGGGAAAACAAATGCTGGCCGCCATCGACCAGCAGCGTGGTACCGGTGATCGCCGGCGCGTCGGCGATAAAACAAACCGTTGCCGCAATATCGCCGGGTGTGCTGGAGCGGCCCAGCGGCGTGACCGCATGCGCCTTGGCAAAGCCTTCCGCAGTCTGGTCGCCGGACTGCAGCGTAATGCCGGGCGCAATTCCGACCACCCGCACTTTCGGCGCGAGCGTCTGCGCCAGCATCGTGGTGGCCGTGTGCAGCGCGGCTTTCGACAGCGTGTACGACAGGAAATCCGGATTCAGATTGAACAGCTTCTGGTCCAGCAGATTGATCACGACCGATTGCGACCCTTCCGCAGTGGCGTCATGCAAGGCCTGCGCGAGCAGAATCGGCGCGGCCAGGTTGGCGTGCATGTGCCTGTCGAGCCGTGCATGTGAAAAATTGCCGACGTCGTCGTAATCGAACAGCGATGCATTGTTGACCACGCACGAAACCGGCCCGAGCGCGGCGATCGCATGCGGCAGCAGCGTTTTGACCGCGACTTCATCGGCCAGTTCGCACGGCAGTGCGATCGCGCGCCGGCCCAGTGCTTCGATTTCGCGCACGACCGCCATTGCGTCAGCCTCCGACCGGCGATAATGTACCGCGACGTCCCATCCTTTTCGTGCCAGCGCGAGCGCGATACTGCGGCCAATACGCTTGGCGGCTCCTGTAACTAGTGCAACTTTTTGGCGATTTGTGGTCATAGGGTGCGTGCTGTCCGGTTACGGGTGATACGTCGACAGATTCACAATCCTTCCGGGGATTTCACTACAATACTGACTATGCAACTCCAATTGCCTGAACCTTCCGCCGACGCAATGGCGGCTTCGCGTGCGCTGCAAACCAGCATCGCCAACGACATTCGGCACAATTCCGGCTGGATCTCGTTCTCGCGCTTCATGGAGCTTGCGCTCTACACGCCGGGACTTGGCTATTACGGCGGTGGCGCCGCCAAACTCGGCAAAGAAGGTGATTTTACAACCGCGCCTGAAATCACGCCGCTTTTTGGCCAGACTCTCGCGCATGTCACCGCCGACCTGATGGCGAAAACCGCGCCGCAGATTATCGAATTCGGCGCAGGAAGCGGCAAGCTGGCGCGCGATATCCTGACCGAGCTCGCGGACATGAACGTGCCGGTGCATCGATATGCAATCGTGGAATTGTCCGGCGAGTTGCGTGCGCGTCAGAAAAGCATGCTGCGCGGTTTTCCGCAAGTGACCTGGCTGGAACAGTTTCCGCCGTCGTTTTCCGGAGTGGTGATCGGTAACGAAGTACTCGATGCAATGCCGGCGCACCTGGTGGTCAAGACGGCCCAAGGCTGGAAAGAGCGCGGTATCGGCTTGACGCCGAAGGGATTCGTCTATCGCGATCGGCCTTGCGCTTCCTGGATGATTGGCCAGATTCCGCAAGCCGATACGCTTCCGGTCGGCTACGTGACCGAAGTCCATCCGATCTCGATCAGTTTCATGAAGTCGCTGGCCGAGATGATATGTGCCGGCCATGACAGCACCGGCCACGGCGCTGCCGCGATCCTGATCGACTACGGCTTTCCGGCGCACGAGTATTATTTGCCGCAGCGATCGCAAGGCACATTGATGTGCCATTATCGCCATCATTCGCACGACGATCCGTTTTATCTGCCGGGCCTGCAGGACATTACCGCACATGTCGATTTCACCGCGATGGCGCGCACGGCGATCGAAGGCGGCCTAGATATTGCGGGATACATGAGCCAGGCGGCATTTCTGCTGGACGCCGGCATCGGCGATTTGCTGCTCCGCACGCCGCCCACCGACAAGTTGCGCTATCTGCCCCAGGCCAACGCGGTGCAAAAATTGACGTCGCCGGCCGAAATGGGTGAGTTGTTCAAGGTCCTGGTGGTGGGGAAGAACGTGCAACTGCCCGCCAAATTCGAACACAGCGATCGCAGTCATCGGCTGTAAATCTGCAGCATGAATTTTTCAGAAAGCCGCTCATGTTTCGATGGTTCCTTACCATTTTTTTTGTCCTCATCATATTTTCTGCAGCGCTGCCGTGGCTGGAAAAGCTGGGCGTCGGACGCCTCCCGGGAGATGTGCGCCTGACACTGTTCGGCAAGAAGATTTTCCTGCCTTTCGCGTCCACCATCCTTTTGTCGACGCTGGTTTTTCTGGTGGGCCGTCTTCTCA
The DNA here is from genome assembly GCA_036675035.1 of Oxalobacteraceae bacterium. Classification (GTDB taxonomy): domain Bacteria; phylum Pseudomonadota; class Gammaproteobacteria; order Burkholderiales; family Burkholderiaceae_D; genus MESE01. The sequence continues at coordinate 3,699 of JAKFFO010000130.1, read as the reverse complement.
AGTGAACATGGATCGAATTTTCGAGTCTGCCGGCTTCGTGCTATATATATAGGTCGCATCGGGTTTTCGTAAAGGGCAATTCATGATCCGCTGGGTCGCCGCGATTTTTATTGGACTGTTTGTCTTTTATGCATTGTTGCCGGGGCTGGCGAAGCTCGGTGTAGGGCGCCTTCCAGGCGATATACGCTTCAAGCTTTTCGGCACGATACTTTGCCTGCCTTTCGGATCGACAGTCCTGTGGTCGGCAATGGCGTTTTTAATTGCCGAAGTGGTCAAGCGAACCTGTATTTTATGTTGACGGCGCAGCCGACCTCTTTGATGTCGAAATCCCATCGTTGCATCGCGGGCCGCGACGTTGTTAGTCTTGTCAATTGTCCGTGTCGTATTCGTTCCCGGTATCCATGCCTCCGACAATAGAAGAATTACGTGATCGTTACGGCAATCGTTATAAATGGCTGGTGCTGCTGACGGTCATGATCGGTACGATGGCGTCGATCCTGTCGTCGACCATCGTCAATGTCGCGGTACCCGATCTCATTTCCCATTTCACGCTTGGTCAGGAACGGGCGCAGTGGGTATCGGCCGCATTCATGCTGGCGATGACGTTATCGATGCTGACGACGCCGTGGCTTTTGCTGCGGTTTGGTTTGCGCCGCACTTATGCCGGTGCCATCCTGGTATTGCTCACGGGCGGTATCGTGGGTGGATTCAGCGTCAATTTCCCGATGCTGTTGTCCATGCGGGTGGTGGAAGGCCTGGCTGCCGGAATCCTGCAGCCGATTCCGGCGATCGTGATTCTGCGCTCGTTTGACCCAAATGAGCAGGGCAAGGCGATGGGTATCTTCGGGTTCGGTGTTGTGCTTGCGCCGGCGCTCGGCCCGAGCGTCGGCGGCATTCTTGTCGAGCAGTTTGGCTGGCGCTCGATTTTCTTCGTGGTCGTGCCTTTTTGCGTGATGGCGTTGCTGATGATACGGCGTTATGTGCCGTTGAAATCGCCGATGATGGAGGATGCCAAGGCGCTGGACTGGAAAGGGTTGCTGCTGGCTGGTGTGTGTGCGGCCAGCATTCTGAACGGATTGGTGCAATTGCACGAGGACGCCCTGCAGGGATTCGGATTGCTTGCATTGGGATTGGGCTGCCTCGGTACTTTTATTGTGTACCAATTACGCGCCGACCAGCCCTTGATGAACATGAAGCTCTTCACCTATCGTCCGTTTGCGATGGGCGCATTGGTCGCCTTCATTTACGGCATGGGGTTGTTTGGTTCAACCTATCTGTTTCCGGTATATATGCAGATGGCCTTGCAATACTCTCCGTCCGACGCAGGCCTGGTTCTTCTGCCGGCGGGGATTGTGCTGGCAATTACGATTCCGGTTGCCGGCAAGCTGGCGGACCATTATCCCCCGTATGTTTTGGTGTCCGGCGGCCTCGGATTGCTTGCCTTGTCATTCGCATTGATGGCGATGGGCGTACGTACCACCAGTTATCTTGTGCTGATTGTCTGGGCCATCATCGGCCGTATCGGACTGGGGTTTGTATTGCCGGCGTTGAGTCTGGGCGCAATGCGCGGTGTCGAGGTTGCGCTGATTCCGCAAGGCGCCAGCGCGATCAACTTTTTGCGGCAGTTAGGCGGTGCAATCGGCGTGAGTCTGGTCGGAATTGTTCTGGAATGGCGATTGACCGCTTATCATTCTGTTTTGCAGGCATCCGGCGGCAGCAACATGGCAGGAACCATGCGGGCATTTAATGAAACCTTCGGTTTCGTGACACTGATTTGCGCAACTGCCATTTTTGCAGCCTGGCGCATGCGGGCTCGGCCGGCTGTATAGCGGGTGTCTTCTGACCCGTTTGCCGGATAAGGGCGGCCAGCTGCAGGCCGGTCGCCATTTTTGCCGTTCGAAAATAAATTTTTATTTCCCGGGAAATTGTTGAGTGCCGGAGTGGTCTGTTTATTGAATGGCGGCAGTTTTGCCGACGTTCGTTGGTTCTTTGCACACCATCCTGACCGAGCAGTGACCATTTACTCGTTTCTGAATTGCCATCTTAAAATATGTCCGACATCAATAATACTGACGATACCAAGCACGCTGTTCCTGCCGTAATTGACGCTGAACCAGTACCAGTCTCGAAGCCACCCGAGATAAAGGCACCTGTATCCGATAACGGGCCGTCGCGCTATCTCGAACCGAATGACACGCCGTGGGCATTGACATGGCGCGTAGTGGCCGCACGCTTCCAATCCTTGTCGGACCAGGTTAGCCGCCGTATCATGCAGCGCACGCTGAAGATCGGCGTTTCCGCCCGCATCTTCCATCCGGAAGCCGGTGCCACCGGTCTGCGCAGCAAGACATTGCAATATCTTGAAGAATCGATTGCGCAGTGGGTCATGTCGCGTGACGTGCTGGTATTCATGATCCCGACGGTAAACAACAACGGATTATTGCGGCCTAGTAATATCAGGTTGCGCGATTATGCAAAACACCTCGACGGACTGGTCCTTCAGGGCGGAGCCGATGTGTCTCCGCAATCGTATTCCGAATCGGCGACCCGCCCGGAATGGATTGGGGATCGCGCGCGCGACATGTATGAGCTGGAACTGTTGCATGAATTCATAGAAGCCGGCAAACCGGTGCTGGGCATCTGCCGCGGCTGCCAGCTGATCAACGTTGCTTTTGGCGGTACGCTGTATCAGGATATCGCGTCAGATGTGCCAACCGCGATCGAGCATGTCAATGAGTTGTACGACAGCCATCGTCATGTCATCCATTTCCCGAAAGGTTCTTCGCTGGCGTCGTTGTTCGCGGCGCAGCCCGCGCCTTTGGTCAATTCCATCCACCACCAGGCCGTCAAGGACCTGGGTCGCGATCTATCGATCGAAGCGGTCTCCGGAGAAGACAATATTGTCGAAGCAATCCGCTACCGCAAGGCGCGCTTCGTCATGGGTTTGCAGTGGCATCCCGAATTCCACCATGCGGGCGGTAATGAGCTGCTCGATTGCACGCCGGTTCTCGATCAGTTTCTGCGGGCGGCAAGAGAGACTCGGTTCTGATCAACGAGTTGGCGGGTCGGACAAACAAGGTTTTCGGCTGCGAGCGCAAAAAATTCCAAATTAGCAATATCTTGCATATCGTTTCAATGATGAGCTTTGACCTGTCCGCAGGATATTCCGGGGCTCTGAACCTCTCCAAAACTCGCGCAGATTTTCTCGATGCGAGTGTTTGAGTGATGCATCGGTGATCCACCAGTTTGCAGGCCGGCCAATATTTCGGATTTGATGAACGGAAAAGAGAGTCGGCACAGTACTTTTCGATTGACAAAGGTTCCTCGCTCAAATATAGTTTGGGGTTCCCTGCGGAGGGGTGGCCGAGTGGTTAATGGCAGCAGACTGTAAATCTGCCCTCTTACGAGTACGCTGGTTCGAATCCAGCCCCCTCCACCACGGTATCGGTGGAATGCAGTGGTAGTAATTTTGTGGCTGAGGTGGTCGCCCTTGCGGGTGTAGCTCAATGGTAGAGCTGAAGCCTTCCAAGCTTATGACGAGGGTTCGATTCCCTTCACCCGCTCCAGTTTCAGGTTGTACGTGCCGTACGCAGTAGATAGGGCATCGGACAGCAGGTATGCCCTTTTAGCTCAGTGGTAGAGCACTCCCTTGGTAAGGGAGAGGCCACGTGTTCAATCCACGTAAAGGGCACCAAGTTT
>JAKFFO010000231.1:0-19210 GCA_036675035.1 Oxalobacteraceae bacterium | reverse complement strand
AAACGTTTAAGGCCGGATCCCTGTGCCGGACCCGGTTTTCGGTAAACCATCAAAAAGGAGAAAGCATGGCTACTCAGATTTTCGTGAACCTGTCGGTCAAAGACCTCAACAAATCCGTGGAATTCTTTACTTCTCTCGGCTTCAGTTTCAATCCGCAATTTACCGACGAGACCGCGACTTGCATGATCGTGTCGGACGACATTTTCGTCATGCTGTTGACCGAAGCGAAATTCAAGATGTTCACGCCGAAGGAAATTTGCGACACGAAAAAATACACCGAAGTGCTGGTTTGCCTGTCGTGTGAAAGCCGCGCAAAGGTTGATGAAATGGTGCGCAAGGCAGTCGCTGCCGGCGGAACGACATACAAGGAGCCGGACGATCACGGCTTCATGTATGGACACGGATTTCAGGATCCGGATGGACATATCTGGGAACTCGTCTACATGGAACCGGCTGCCGTAAAACCGGACTGAGCGTTGCAAGAGCTGACACCGTCGCGATAGAGCGCCGTGGCTCATAACCATTCCTCGTTGGAGACATATCATGAAGTCAAGCGTAAGCATTCAAACGGTCACGCCGTGCTTGTGGTTCGACGATCAGGCCGAACCGGCGGCAGAGTTTTATACCGGCATTTTCCGCAATTCGAAGATAACGAAAATTTCGCGTTATGGTGAAGCCGGGGCCGGCGGCTCGCCGGTGGCTGACAGAAGATCCACGTAGAGAAAAAGATTGATAAAACACTTACTTCAAATTTTTGAAAAGGAGAATGCCATGCAAGTCCAACCCTATCTGTTCTTTGAAGGCCGCTGCGAAGAGGCGCTCGACTTCTATCGTACGGCGCTTGGCGCCGAAGTGGTGGATCTGATGCGCTTCAAGGATAGCCCCGAGCCGCTGCCGCCCGGCATGATTCCGCCCGGCTCCGAAAACAAGGTGATGCATGCAAGCTTTCGGGTCGGCGACACAACGATAATGGCGTCAGATGGCTGCTGCGCGAACACGTCGAGCTTCCAGGGTTTCTCATTGTCGATCGATGCGCCTGACCAGGCCAGGGCGGAACAGCTGTTTGCGGCGCTCGCCGATGGCGGGCAGGTACAGATGCCGATGGATAAAACCTTCTTCGCATCGCACTTTGGCATCGTCTCCGATCGCTTCGGCGTGAGCTGGATGATCATCGTCGCATCTTGAAAGGCCCGCGATATCATCCGTGTTGCTTCGGATGTCGTAAGCGCGTCGGCCGGCAGCAGGTGCACCGGTCGATTCCCGGTGCGCCGACACCACGACGATAGCGTCTGGTCGAGGCAAGCTCGTTCCGAGCCCCTGCCGGAAGCGGCGTGCCGGACTGTCTTCATGCGCCAGCATCGCTGATCCGTGCGATATGAAAAGCGCGGACAATCTGGTCATGAAGGTTTTCCAAGGCAAAGCGTTACGGCGCGCAGCCGAAACCTGGTGATCCGTCCGCCTTCAATATTCCGGTTGCTCCGGGTGCTCAAAGGTGATCGCAGCGGCGCAAATGCTCGTCGGGGCAGGTGCCCCGACTGCACGTTGCGCCTTGCACTCGCCTCCGATCAACGCGGCCGCACCCGAATTCTGAACATGGACGGACCACCAGGCCGTAACTGCATTCCCTGTATTTCATCCTGCCCGTTCATGTTTGCGATTGCCGTAATTCTCTGCGCATCGTGTCGAACGGTACTCTGGCGAGGTACGCGGCCCGGCTTTACTCGCTAAGCAATTCCGCTACCGAATGCAAGCCATCGACATGTTCCGCGACCACGCGCACCATGACAATGATGGGTATACCGAGCAGCAGTCCCCAGATTCCCCACAACCATCCCCAGAACAGCAGTCCGATAAAGACCGCCGTGGCGTTCATTTTTGCGATTCTTCCTGTCATCCATGTAGTCAGGAACGTGCCGACCAGCATCGCGATCGCCAGAGAAATACCGGATGCCAGGAACATCTTCGACAGGGTTCCGAATTGCAGGAAAGCGGTCAATCCGGTTGCAACCGCAATCATCAACTGGCCGAAATACGGAATGATGTGCAGGCAGCCGGCCGCTACCGCCCATGCGCCGGCGTTTTCCAGTCCCATCCAGCGAAACGCAATCCAGAGCAGCAGCGCCAGCAGCGCATTGGTCACGAGCAGCATGAACATATAGTTCTGAATCGACTTGTTGATCGCGTCCAGTATATGGACCGTGATCTTTTTTGACGACAGCGACGGCCCGGTGATCTTCACCAGTTTTCGCTTGAAGCTATCTCCCGACAACAACAGGAAAAATATCAGGAAGGTCACCATCGTCATCTGGCCGACAAACTCGGCTGCACCCATGGAGCCGGCCCATAGCCAGTCCTGAATCTTGAACGGGGGGCGCGCGGCGACAAGCGGTGCGGCCTGCCTGGAGCTGGCGCGGATGGTCGTGTCCTGGCTGGCCGCCTTTTCAATTTCGGTGGCCGCTGTCTGCATCTTTTGCATGGTGCTCGGCTGGCCGTCCTGTGCCTTTGCGATTGCCTTGGATATTTGCTTGGCCGCGACCGGCAGGCGCGCCAGGATGGTCTGGAATTCATTGTGCAATGAACTGAGCACCGCGGCGGCACCGCAAAACAAGGTCACCATGACGATCGTCGTGGCGACGATACGCGGAATTTTTATGCGTTCCAGCCACACCACCACCGGTGTCAACGTATAGGAAGCAAGAATGCTGAAGACCAGTGGAATGAAAAACTTCTGGGCCAGCTGCAGTGCGAATACAAACGCGATTGTCGCCAGGATCCCGAGCGCAACGCCGCGCGCATTGACTGCAAAATCGATAGCCGGCGGCGCAGCCGGAGCAGTCACGTCCGGCTCGGACAACGCGGCCGGGGCCGGCATTTGTTCGGTTGGCATTCCAGCCGCCACTGCGGGATCGTCCAAACATGCGGTGCTCATCGCAATACTGCCTCAGGTGGAAATACGGTTAAATGCCGCATCAGGGCGGGAAATAGCATCGGTTTGATGCATGTCGCGATGTTCATGGATTGGCCATTGACTGGCAGGAGAGATTCGTGCAAACCGCCATCGCCTGGCGTTTGCTCCCGGTGCCGAAAACTTGATGAGATCGACATCCTGCAATGCAGTATCGATCGCGTAACGTCAGGATGGGCGGCTGTCCTTCAGATATTTTTCAAAAGCCTTGATCTGCTTGTCGGCTTCATCGTGGGCAACCCCGTACGATTCCTGGATCTGACCTGCCAGTTGATCCCGTTTTCCTGCAATGACGTCGAGGTGGTTGTCCGTCAGTTTTCCCCACTGCGCTTTTACCTGGCCCTTGTATTGGGTCCAGTTTCCTTCAATGACATTCCAGTTCATGACAATCTCCATTATGAGCATCCCGATCGGAGATGCAGGCGTGCTGCTATCCCGCATCGATGAACGAACTGTACCTGGAGTGATGGCACGGTTCGGTGCGGTAGCGCACCTTCAACAGCGATTCGCCGAGTATTTCAGTGATGTGCTGATGAAATTGACAACGAGTTTGCATTGCTTCCCGTCGCCGATTCTTCTGCATCCTATTGATGCGGCATGAATAAGTATGGAGCCGCATCCCCTCCCTTGCAGGGCGCCCCCTGTCTTGCAAGACAGGGTTGTTACGCAGGCGGATGGCATGCCATCCGAAACCCCTGCGCCACTCGCGGCCCTCTCCCGGAGGGAGAGGGTGAGAAATAAGTGCGATGAAAAAGAGGCTTCATGGTGCCGGATCAATATTGAAATAACTTCACCCTAAGTTCGTTAGCGCACAGAACCTTTCTTCCGATTCGCGGATAACAACAACATGACGAAAATTCATGCCACAAGAGTTGTGCGGAACGTCAGCGTGCGCACCGGCGAAAGGCCGGTCGATTACATAGATGGTTTTCCGGGCTGGAGCGTTTATCCGGTTCGGGCGAAAAGGGAAGCAATGAACATATCCAAGAGTTATTCCACGGGCCTGACCTGGTCCCTCGCAGTGGCGCTGAGCGCCATGGCGATCGGTTGCGGCGGCGGAGGCGGGCGCGATCCGATCCTCGGCGCCGGTGTCGCCGTCTTTACCGTTCCGACCGATGCGATCATTCCGGGCGCAACATGCCCGGCGGCGGGTCCGACCATACCGACCGTCACCGTATCGACTCCCGCCAGCGGAAACCAGTCTGCGACCACCAGCACCAACGGCGTGGCCAACGGCGGAAAACTGATCACCGCGACGTTCAGCAGCGCGATGAATGCAACCACCATCAACGCAGCCAGTTTTGTGCTGGCGCCGGTCAACGGCGCCGCGCTGGTACCGGCGTCGGTCACCTATAACACGGTCGGAAATGTGGCGACACTGACTACGTCGTCAGCGCTGTTGCCGGATACTTCCTACAACGCGGTTATTCTGCCCACTGTTACCAGTGCCGCCGGTACACCGATGGGCTGTACCTATGCATGGACCTTCAAGACCGCAGCAGTTGCCGCTGTTGGACCTGCGCCCGTGCCGGTAAACCTTGGATTGGCGGCGCCGTTCGGAATTGCAGCAACCACCGGTGTAACCAATACCGCTACGGCGCCGAATACCACGATTAACGGCAATGTGGTGCTGGACCCGGTGACAGGTGCGATTTGCAACACCGTGCCAGTCGATGCGGCCGGCGGATTTGGCGCATGCGCCACCTTTGCTCCAACGCTCAACGGAACTGTAATCAGCCCGCTGTTCCCGGCGGATGCCGGTGCCACGTCCGGCGCGATCAAGAATGACCTGCGCGCGGCGTATCTCAGCATTACGCCTCCGGCCGGTCCACCAGCCGCCGGTTCGTTAGGCGGTGCCACGAATATTCCGGCCGGTACGACATTGGGCGAGCCGAACGGAGCGGCGCTGGTGCAAGGCGACAACCTGTTTGCACCTGGCGTGTATCAGTCCCTTACATCGATTCTGATAACCGGTGAGCTGACGCTCGATGCCCAGGGCGACCCTGATGCGTCGTTCATCTTTCAATCATCGAGCACGGTCGGTTCCGCAACCGGTGCCCGCATCTTGCTGGTTAACGGCGCGAAGGCATCCAATGTGTTCTGGCAGGCAGGATCGTCGGCCACGCTCGGTTCCAACTCGGTCTGGCAGGGCAACATACTTGCCTCGCAAAATATCACGATGGTGACGGGTGCAATTTCTTGTGGACGACTGTTGGCAGGCGCGTTCTCGGACGGTGCGTTCGTGTTCGACTCCAACGTGGTTTCCGTGCCGGGGCATGCGAATGCACCTGCAACCTGCAGATAACAGGCAAAGCAACTGTCTCGCCTCGGTGCGAGACAGTTGCCAAAAACAGAACATGACACACGCAAAACACACAACAGTTATTGAATCCTTTCGGAGAACAACATGAAATTATCAAGAGCATCAGGAACGCTGGGTTTGATGGCGCTTGCTGCGATTGCCAGCCCGTATGTGCTGGCGCAGGATGCCGGCTGGTACATGGGCGCCAACGTCGGCCAGTCGAGGGCGACCATCGACGATGCACGGATCACCAGCGGATTGCAAGCCGGCGGCTTTACTTCAAGCACGATTACCGATGACGACCGCTCGACCGGCTTCAAGATTTTCGGCGGATACCAGCTCAACAAGAACTTCGCGATTGAAGGCGGCTATTTCAATCTCGGAGAGTTCGGATATTCGGCGACCACGGTACCGGCAGGAACGCTGCGCGGTGATATCAAGGTACAGGGCTTGAATCTCGACCTGGTCGGGATACTGCCGATCACCGAGAAATTTTCTGCATTCGGCCGCGCCGGCGTGAACTACGCGGAAGCCAAGGACCGGTTTGCCGGCACCGGCGCAGTCCGCGTAACCAATCCGAATCCGAGCAAGCGCGCTGCCAACTACAAGGTCGGCCTGGGGATGCAGTACGCATTCACGGACGCGCTCGCGGTCCGCGGCGAGGTGGAACGTTACCGGATCAATGATGCGGTCGGAAACAAGGGCGACGTCGATATGATTTCGGTCGGCCTGGTGTATCGATTCGGCGGAACAACGCCGGCGCCGCGCGCAGCAGCGCCGGCATATGTCGAGCCGGCACCGGTTCAGGTGGCGGCAGCGCCCGCGCCGGCGCCGGTGGTTGCGGCACCGCCTCCTGCGCCCAGGAAAGTCAGTTTTTCAGCGGATTCGCTTTTCGATTTCGACAAATCGGTGGTGCGGCCCGCTGGCAGCCGGGAGCTGGACCAGTTCGCGGCAGACCTGAAGGGTACCGATTATGTCGTCATAAGAGTAACCGGACACACCGACCGGATCGGTTCGCACGCCTATAACGTGAAGCTTTCGACGCGTCGCGCCGAAGCGGTCAAATCCTATCTGGTGCAATCCGCAGGGATTTCCGGCGCCATGATTGAAACCATCGGCGCGAACGGATCGGACCCCGTCACCAAGCCTGGCGAATGCGTAGGCCGGAAAGTGACCCCGGCACTGATCGCCTGCCTGCAACCGGACCGCCGCGTGGACGTAGAAGTCTCCGGTACCAAGTAATTCCGGTCAATACATCGTTACCTACTGAAGAGAAAAATCATGCTTTATACAATTGCAGTCGTCCTGGTCATCCTTTGGCTGCTCGGCCTCGTAACCTCCTACACCATAGGTGGCTTTATTCATGTTTTGCTGGTGGTCGCTGTGATTGTGATACTGCTGCGCGTCATCAGCGGCCGGGGGATTTAGGGCTCGCGACAAGCCCGGCCATCGTCTGGATCAGGCAGTCGAACACAACCATACAGAATCAAACAAGGAGAATCAAAATGAATCAATCCAAAGCTAATCGCTTCACCAAATCCATCATCGGCGCAATCGCCGTCACAGCCATGATCGCCGGTTGCGCCGACATGACCCAGACTCAGAGAGGCACTGCCACCGGCGCCGGCATCGGTGCCGGTCTCGGCGCCATTATCGGCGGCACGACCGGAGACGGCGGCGGCAAGCGCGCTGCGGGCGGCGCGGTATTGGGTGGTGCGGCAGGCGCGCTGATCGGCAATATCTGGTCGACCCGCATGCAGAACCAGAAGCAGGCCATGGAGCAGGCAACCCAGGGCACCGGTGTCCAGGTGAGCCAGACCTCCGACAATCGACTGAAGCTGGAGATCCCCAGCGACATTTCGTTCGATAGCAATCGCTCGGATATCACCTCGAACTTCCGCCCGATCCTGGATCGCTTTGCCACCACTCTGAATGACAATCCGGCCAGTACGGTAACGATCATCGGCCATACCGACAACACCGGCAGTGATGCCGTCAACAATCCGTTGTCGGTCGACCGTGCAATGAACACCCGCAACTACATCAGCAGCCGCGGTGTTGCGCCAAACCGCTTCTCGGTATCGGGCAGAGGTTCATACGAGCCGATCGCATCGAACAATGATGGTGCCGGCCGTGCCCGCAATCGCCGTGTCGAGATTTACGTCGCAGAAGCACACTAGTAGTCCGTCACGCTCCAATTTACGGGTTCTGCCGTGCTGGTCGAAAGCGATTGCGGCGTTGCCGATGCGCGTCAGGGGAGCAACCCTGACTGTGCTCGCCGCCTTGCACTCACTCCCGACCGGCACGGCAGATCGCTTCGCTACCCGCAAATCGAAGTGTGACGAACTACTAGATCTGAACGCAATGCGAATCGGCCTGGCTGATTCGCATTGTTCTTGACTGCCACCACGAATTCGTACCAACCGGTTACTTGTGCCACGCACCTGTCGTCGATTCAGGCAAGTAACGCCAGCCGCCACCTCTTGATATATCCATTGTTCCTGCATGCAGGCCACGTTTCGTGCGCTTCACATGTGCTTCCTGCTGAGCTTGCTTCTCTCGCCCATTCTTTTTTTGGTTATGTACGGCAACGAACGGAACGCCGTCGCCGGAAAGCGGATAACTACGTCATCGATGAGTGGTCTCGTCACCAGCGCATCCGATCTTTATCCGGATAGGGCCGAACAGCGGAATCGTCATCGTCACCAAGCAATTCAATCGCAAAACCGTGATGCCATGCACAAGGTTTTGCACCTGCAAGGATTCGGCTATCGGCCGCAGTTGCAGGCTTAACCAGAAGGAAAGAAAATGAACAGATTCGATAAACTATCCAGGCCGCAGACATGGTTCATGGCCCTGATGCTGACAGCTTCGCTGGCCGGATGCGGTGGCGGCGGAGGTGGATCAGACGGTGCCGGTGCGAGTGCTACGGCCGGCGCAGGCGTGACCGTTGTGCCGGGCGTCGTCGGCGCCCCGGGCGGTACCGCTACCGACCCGACAGTGGTTCTTGCAAGCCCGGCCAACAGTGCCGTGAATGTTGCGACCAGTACCAACAGCAGTGCCAACGTCGTGACCGGCAAGACCGTGATCGCGACCTTCACCAAGGCGATGGATCCGGCAACGATCAATTCATCCCCTGCCGGCACGCTGCTGACGTTCAGCCTCAAGGAGACGGCAAGCGGCACCAACGTGCCCGGTACCGTTGCCATGAGCAGCGCCAACACGGTGGCAACCTTTACGCCGAGCGCAACCGCTCTCGCCGCAAATACCAGTTTCACGGCTACGGTGACCATGGCGGCAAAAAGCGCCGGCGGCATTGCTATGGCCAATCCGGTGGCATGGAGCTTCACCACAAGGGCCGTCGCGGCAACCAGCCAGGCACCAGTCAATCTCGGCCTGGCGGGCAATTACGCGGTTTTCTCGAATACGGGAATCGATAATGCCACCGCGTCAGCCGCAATTACCGGAAACATGGGTGTCGGACCCGGCGTCACATCGACCGCCATTACCGGCCCGTGGGCATTGAATCTGCCGGCAGGCGCTGCGTTTTCGACTTCGGGCCAGGTCACCGGCAATATCTATGCATTCGACTATGCGGCCCCCACGCCGACCAGCGTGACGACAGCATCGACCGACATGGGCACTGCCTATACTGATGCTGCCGGACGTCTGCTTCCCGACTTCCTTAATTTCAATGGCGGAAATCTCGGCGGCCTGACGCTTGCTCCCGGCCTTTATTCATGGGGTACCGCAGTGAATTTGCCGTTCGGAACCAACGTCACTCTCGACGGCGGCGCAGATGATATCTGGATCTTCCAGATTGCCGGAACGCTTACGACTGACGCTGCTACCCGGATGATCCTGAGCGGCGGCGCAAAAGCCAAAAACATCTACTGGCAAGTAGCAGGTACATCGGTGACGCTGGGCGCCAACTCGCACATAGAGGGAATCGTGCTTGCGAAAAATGCGATCAACTTCGGTAACCAGGCCTCCGCAAACAGCAGGCTGCTGGCCCAGACCGCGGTTAATCTGGACCAGAACGCCGTCACACAACCTGCACAGTAATAACGCAATCGTTCCATCGCCGGAAGCGGAGAGGTCAGAACATCGCCACCCTTGCTTCCGGTTTTCCGGAACGGAATCCGAATCACCGCAGGACAAAACCTGATTGGAAAACATCATGAAAAAATATCTCACCAGTGCAGCCACCCTGATCGCAGGCGCCACACTGATGCTCGCAACAATGCCGGCAGCTGCAGCAAGCGTCGATATCAATATTGGCGTGCCGCGCGTGTACGTTCAACCGCAGCCTGTCTATGTCACGCCGCGTCCTGTCTATGTGCAGCCGCAGTACGAGCATGAGTGGCGCGAGCGTCAGGTCCGTGCAATCGAATGGCGCGACAATCCGAACAATCACGGGCATGAGGTCAGCGCCGCTGCCCATTCACGCAATGACGTACGCAAGAGCAAGCACAAGCACAAAAAAAGTCATGGCAAAGCCAAGCAGGATCATCATTGATCCGGCTCGAAAAGGATTGATTTTTCGGGCCGCCATTCTCACCTTCTCCCACTGGGAGAAGGCCGGGAGTGCAGCAGGGGTTTCGTGGGGCATTGCCCCACGCCTGCGTAACGGTATTCGCCTGCAAGCGAATACGCACACTGCAAGTGAGGGGATCGGGTTCCAACTTATTCGTTCCCGATCATTAAGGTTTTGCATTTTGCCTGCGCGGCGAGTCGCACGGGAACGCGAACCGCCGGCACGTGACAATCATAAGAATCAACGTATTCCATCAGGAGAACTTCATCAAAACCTATCAGAAATTCCTCATCGGTATGGTCGCAATGCTGCCGCTGCTGTCGCTTGAACTGGCAACCCGCAACGCAAATGCCGAGCAATACAGCAGCAACGGCGCCACACCGAGAATCGATGGCTTCAATGTCGACGAAGTGCCACGCCTTGCTGCCGGCACCGAACTCAACTTCAGCATCTACGGTACGCCCGGCGCGACTGCAACGCTGCGGATCGAAGGCGCCCAGCGCAACCTGAACTTGCATGAAGCCGAGGCAGGACAGTATGAAGGCATCTACACGATCAGTACCCGCGACCGGATTACCGCCGAGAGTTCGGTAACGGCCAATCTGCGCGTCGGCAATCAGGTTGTCAGCAATGTGTTGAGCGAGTCCTTGCAAGCAGGCGCAGGGTATCGCACGCCCAATCAGGCCAATGGAGCGTATCCGAAAATTACCCGCTTCGATGTGCAGCCGAGCCCCGAACTGGATCGCGGGAATCATCTCTCGTTCAGGCTGTACGGCACCCCGGCCGGAAAAGCACAGATTGTTATCGCCGGCGCCAAAGGCAAGTTCTTCCTGAGTGAAGTGAACAGAGGCGAATACTCCGGTATCTACCGGATCAAGCCACGCGACCGGATTGCACCGAATAGTGCAGTGACGGCGACCTTGCAGGTAGGCACCCGGATTACCAGCACGACGCTTGGAAAGACGCTATTGGCGGCCGCTGCACCGATACCACCTGCCGTAAAAATATGCACCAGCTGCGGCGTTGTCGAATCGGTCAACATTGTTGAAGTCAAAGGCGACGGAAACTATCTCGGCACCATCGGCGGCGGCGTGATCGGCGGCCTGCTGGGCAATCAGGTGGGCGGCGGCAGCGGCAAGAAAGTTGCGACCGTTGCCGGCATGATCGGCGGTGCACTGGCCGGCCATGCGATCGAAGGCAACTTCCGGAAAACCCAGCATTACGAGATACTGGTTAGGCTGCAAAACGGCGGCACGCAAACGGCCGCCTTCGAAGCGGACCCCGGTTACCGGGTTGGCGACAAGGTCAGGATCACGGACGGTGTCCTGGTGCGCGATTTGTAGTATTGCATGGGCTAAATTTGCCGGGCGACCGCGAGGTGTGCCGGGAAGTGCAGGTGCAGTACTGAGAAAGGGACGCCGAATCGGGTGTCCCTTTTTCTTGGCGGCCGCGTGCACACGCAGCGAAACAGTCTATCGCTATGTCTCAACGGTCCAGAAATGGGGAAAGACTGTTATCGGGGATTAGTGCGGCGATATGATCGAGCCAGGTTCGCGGGGCGGAATATCTTGTTCGCCCACCAAGTCGACGCGTTACGAATAACAGCTGGAGCCGCTGCTATATAGTTTGCTAAACAATCTTTTTTGGCAGTTTTTTGAAGAACGGCGCGGTCCGTAAACTGGCTCGCAGCGCGTACGAACAGGTGCGGCTGCAGGTCAATTCCCTGCCATGCTTCAGCCGCACCGGATCCGCAAAATAGTTGATTCCGCAAACCGGACATGAACGTACTTCCTGACCCGGTTCCGGCGCGTCGTGCTCATGCATGCCAACCCTAACGCGCTTGTCAGACACAAGATTCAAGCCTGTTATCGGGTTCGACCAAGGTTTGGATATTCATCGCGAATGATTTCTGCGACGATGTTGATGCCGATCACGACGGTGCTCCTGACGCTCGCGATATCCTCTGTGCGCGTATGTGACTGGCCGCGACTCGTAGTACCGGGGTGGCGCGCCGTAGTTAACCTGCCGTACCGGCTGCGGCGGATAATAGACTTGCGGCTGCGGTTCGTAGTAAGGCTGCGGCGCTGCATGCGCTGACTGGGAGTTCGCAATCAGCGCTCCGATTACCACCGCACCGATGATACCGGCGGCAATAGCGGCACCGTTTACGTTATTGTGAGAGCGGCGATCATCCGCGAGTGCGGCAGTTGATACCGACGCCGCGAGAACGCCAGCGACAATCAGCGAAGAGATAAAAGTTTTGGAAGCCATGATGAGATCCTGTTCAAAATTGAAACGTTGAGTTCATGCCACGATTCAATATAGGTTGTTCATGGCTCTTTCAGGATAATTGAGCCGATTCGTTACACAAGTTACGAACGGCGCTCTTCATGTTTCGCTTTGTATCACCCGAGGAAGGGGGGGGCGCCCGGCACGGCAAGCCTGGCGATGCGCCGGTAGTTCGGCAATTGTGTGCTGCAATTAATTCTGTTACTCGTCCATGCCAATCAACGCTTCAATGTCCGAGATGGCCATGCGCAGCATCAGGGATGCTATTGCTTCGTCAGGCGCGACGCCCGCGCTGATTGGATCGGGAACCGTTTTTTTTCGTTTGCCGTCGCGGTCAATGAAATATTTTCCCTCTTCATAGGTAATTTCGTAGACCAACCTTTGACCGGTCGAACGTTTATATTCATGAACGGACATGCAGCACTCCTTGCAAGCTAAAATCAAAAATTCGGATCAGAGTGAGAAATGTAATGTCAAAAAAAATGTCCAGAAGGCCCACTAGACCTTTTGGACATTTGACCCGGCCGGAGAAATCGGCAGGCTGACACGACAAAACTTTAGTTACTCAATGTAGTTATATTAACGAACCATCGCGTTTTTCTCGGTGCGTTAGCGCACAGTGGGTGAAATGAGATTCAACTGTCAGGATGAGCGGTCGGCCGAACCCGGTAAGAGCGCGCCCGCTTCTATTGAGGTGCTTTCGTACGGGGAAGCCGCACCGTAAAGACAGTGCCCGAATCTTCGCTTGACTCTACCTTTAAGGTCCCCCCATGCGCGATAGTGATTTCACGTGATATGAACAGACCAAGGCCCAAGCTGGTTGACGGTCGGTCCTGCTGCTGAGCGTCGCTGGAAAGCTGCACCAGAGGATCGAAAATTGCCTTCAGTGATTTCTCAGGAATGACGGGGCCGAAATTCTTTACCTCGATCGTTATCGCACCCGGATCGCCTCGGGCGACAATGGTGATGGGATGTTCCTTTCCTCGATACTGAGCGGCATTATTCAGCAGGTTCGAGAACACCTGCTGCAACCGGTCGCGATCAAAATCGTCGAGGAGCTCGCCTGATGTCTCCAATTCAAACCTGCAGTCCGGATGCGCCGCACTTGCGTCCTCTATGGCTGCCTGGCAGATTTTCTCCATGTCCGCCAGGTGGCGTTTTATCGGCATGCTTCCGCCAAGCTGCGTTCGGGCGTACTCCAGCAAGTCGTGCACCATCGCGGTCATGGTGGCAGCACTTCTTTTTACCCGATTGCCTATTTGCAACGTGCCGTCCGTTCCTACTTCCGGCCGGGTGAGGTAATCCCCAGCCAGGGTCATGGTCGCCAACGGGCTTCGCAAATCGTGCCCAAGAATCGCCAGGAATGTATCCCGTGTGCGCGTACTTTGATCGGTAAATGTGGCGGCGGATTCTGCCAGTGCCTGGTCGATCGCTTCGTTGAACCGGATCATGTCGCTTGAAGTCTCCTCGGTCACTTCCCCGATGTGGGGCAGCCATAATTTGAGAACGCTTGCTCTCATTGCACGGTACTCTGCGATCACCTGAAGCAACGTAAAGCCGGTTTCGTGACGGATGGTGCCATGTACCCCGGCAGCGCTGTCTGGTTTGTCCACATCGGGAGCAAGTCCCTTGGACTTGTCGCGCTGCTGTTTCGCGCTTTCCTCCGTTTCGATATCCAATGCAATCTCTTGCAGAATCTGTTTTCCATGATCCCGAAGCGCCTCGTCCGACATGCTCGCTGCGGCCGGAAGAAGCGTTCGCGCAAACGACTCCCAGTCAGCGAGAATTTCTTCCATGTTGTCGGTGATGAAGAGAGAAAGTTTTGTTGCCATGGTCCTGTCCGGGAAAAGGAGTTTGATTTGTCAGAAATGAATTGGCAAAAACGGTTTTTCCGTGACGGCCGCTGCAATATTCGCGCTGAAACGGGAAATACCACTGATGCAGATGTGCGGCCACCCTTGACATTCGTTGGGTTCAATCAATTTCAAAAAGTAAGAACTATTTATGCGTGCTGCGTTGCTTCACCTTGCGCTCATACTTCGGATTGTCGTTTGGACTGCAACATGCAATATTTGATCCAGCATAGGTTTCCAATAATGCTCAATCGCAAACAGATTGTTGAAACGCGTCAACACCTGTCTGCCAGGAAAAATTTCACTCGGTTGAGCTCCAGGATTATCGGCAGGTGGATTCGATCAGGCATTTTTCACTTGCATCGCATCCAGGAACCCATGCGCTGGCAGGGTTTGCCACTTCGGTCGAGATAAATATTGCCGACGCCGCCGTTGTAACGATTGCCGCCCGGGCCAAAGCAGCCGCCGGCATCGCACACATGAACCGGTAATGGCATCTCGGGTTTGGCGACCGTTCGAGGTGGAGCAGGTTGAATCTGCAGACCTGCGGCATCTTGCGTTTTTCGAAGCGGCCGTGCCGGCACATGCCGCTCGATAGATGGCTGGACAGCGCGGTCGCGCGGCGCCGGATCGGTATACACCGGCGCATCCTGTGCAGCAGGCGGTGCCGCATCGGATCGTTCGGCGCCGGGGCTCGAAGCACGGGGCTCAAGTTTTACAGTGGATGCCGGAGGCGCTACAGCGCATCCGGCCAGAAGCAGGAAAGGGAATAGAGGAATGAACAGGTATCTCGCTGTCCATTGGTAAGTCAAGTTCATCCCGATTGGATCGGGTTTACGCGTAATCGTTCTGCCGACTACTTGCGTGGGAATTCTAAATCGAGGCTTGGAAATCGGCCGTGCTGCGCCACTGCCGGCGGCTTATGAAAGCCGGGTATATTCTGGCTGTTATCTCATCAAACCGAAGCAGGCCGATGACGCCGGCGAGCAGGGTGGCGATGCCGACGCTCAATAGAAAAATCACTTCCCGATGCGGCACTGCGCCCGTGATCGAGTTCACGACGACACTTGTCGGGTTCATGGTGCCGAGGCTGAAGCAGATGATGAGGCTGCCCAAGACGATAATGCCGCTCCAGATATACTTGTTCATGGAATCCTCTTCAATAACAATGCAATGTGAGACGCTGATTTCCAACGTGATTCGAT
Source organism: Oxalobacteraceae bacterium (assembly GCA_036675035.1). Classification (GTDB taxonomy): domain Bacteria; phylum Pseudomonadota; class Gammaproteobacteria; order Burkholderiales; family Burkholderiaceae_D; genus MESE01. The sequence continues at coordinate 4,059 of JAKFFO010000231.1, read as the reverse complement.
TGTCGCTCATCGGACGAACCGGTTCCGTACGCTGGCGCACAGTCCACCGTATCTATTCATCCTGTCCAATTCGCATAAAGAAACATATCCTTGTTGCGGCTGCTGCCAATGGTGCCTGAAACGAAAAACGCCTTGCGTAGTGGCGGCAAGGCGTTTGTGATCGGCACAGACCTCGTGCGCAATCGGATGCAATCGGGTTCAGGCGTCGGCATGAACCCGTGGCGGTTACTTCAGGCGCATATCGTTCTTGACTGACTTGACACCATTGACGCTACCAGCCACACGTACGGCTGTGTAAATGTTCTCCTGGGACTTCACGAAGCCGCCCAATTGGACGATGCCCTTGAACGTTTCGACATTGATTTCATTAACTTTCAAGGTCGGCTCATCGAGGATTGCCTTTTTTACGCTGGCTGTGATCACGGTGTCGTCGATATACTGGCCCGTGCTTTCGCGGGTCGGTGTGGACGTGCAGCCGACTACAGCGGTCAGCATGAGTGCGGCAATAAGGGTAGAAGCGATTTTAATGTTTTTCATTTTGATATTCCCGGGTTGATGATTGAAGTGCTTATCCTGGCACCCCATGACCGCAAAATGCGGATCGAGGGCGATCTTGTTCATGCAGCCTTGCTTCGCGCTTCTGACTGCGATTGCGGTGCAGTTGTTCGGCCATGCGATGACGCAAGAGTAAGACTCGAAATGAGTTGGGTCTGTACGGCAACGCACACAGCGGAGCGCATGCGTTCGCAATCTCCGGTGAGGCGGATGAATCCCGACTCGAACATCAATAAATAGCGCTTTGCACAGCGCTTGGCAGCTTGTTCTCCGTAACGATGCATGAGTGCGCCAACGTACAGATCATGCCGCCTGATCTCGGTATTCTGGGTGGGCTAGTGAACTGTAACAACCAATTCGAAAGTGCCTGCCGCAACTGCGGCGCGCATTGCAGCGTTGCAAATGCTCGCGATAGCTCGCTATCGCTGTACTTTGCGCCTTGCCCTGCACGCCGCACTTGCGTCTTTCCCTTCCAAATCGGTTGTTACAGTCCACTGGACCAGAAACGTACGGCACCGCGGCAGTCGCCATCGGAACACGCGCCTGTTGTTACAGATGCTGCAGATTTTTTCAAAACATTATTACGGAGTAAACCTTGAGCACCATTTTGCTGATTATCCTGATCCTCCTCCTCGTCGGGGCCTTGCCATCATGGCCGCATAGCCGCAAATGGGGCTACGGTCCGAGCGGCGTCACCGGTCTGATCGTCGTCGTCCTGATCGTCCTGTTGCTCACCGGACGACTGTAAACAAATCGGCCCGTTTCGCTTCGACCGGGAAAGCGGGACCGATTTCCAGCCATGTTCAAGGAGTTTCGATGCAACAGAATTTGCGGATTTGTTTGCGTGCCGCTGTCGGCACCGCGGTGTACGCGCTGGTATCAGGAAAACACGACGCCGCGTGCCCGCATGAAATCGTTGAAGAAGGAAGCCGGGGCTGCTTACCAGGAAGCGAGAACCGAATGCAGGGCGGTCGCACGCTCCATGCGCGCTGCATGCCTGAAGGAGGCGCGCACCATATTTGACCAGACGATGGCAGACGCCAAACAGGAATCCCGGGTGCTGCGTCGCTGACGGTAACGGCGCATCCGGAATCGTGCCCTACCTTTACCGTCAGGCTCTCAAAGCAGGTTGGCGATGAATCCGACATCGACAAAACATCAAAATTCGCGTACGCGTACGCAGCATCTGAATCAACACGCCGCCAGCGGCACGAATGTAAGGTCTCTCATGGGCAGCAATTTTTTTCACAATCGGATACTCCGCATTGTTACCGCGATCGCGGCCGGACTGCTGGCCACCGCCTGCGCATCTCTGCCGGAGGTACGTTATCTGAACGGTTCGCTGGTGGCGCCGGCGAACCCGACGGTAGCCAATGCGAAGGGCAATCTCAGCACAAAGAAATCCAAGTCCCTGCTGGCCAGGCGCTGGCGCAATTCGCATGTGGATATTGCAGCGCTGGCGGCGCTGGAGGAAGCGGCCACCGGTACTCCGCTGATTACGGGAAACAAGGTCACCCTGCTTTACGACGGGCCGCAGACCATGGTCGCGATGATAGCGGCGATCAAGGCCGCCAAAGATCACATCAATCTTGAAACCTATATTTTCGATCAGGATGAGCTCGGCATAAAATTTGCGAATCTTCTGATCGAGCGCCAACGCGCCGGCGTACAGGTCAACATAATTTATGACAGCGTCGGAACGATCGGCACCCCGCAGGCTTTTTTCGACAACATGCGCGACGCCGGCATTCGGCTGCTGGCATTCAATCCGGTCAATCCGCTGAAGCTGATCGGACCGTGGGTACCGAACAACCGCGACCACCGAAAAATCCTCGTGGTTGATGGAACGATTGCATTCACCGGCGGTGTGAACATCAGCGATACCTATTCCAGCAGCTCGCTGTTTCGCTCCAGATCGAGGCATAAAACCAACGTCGGCTGGCGCGATACGCATATCAGGATTGAAGGGCCCGCAGTCGCGGCGTTTCAATGGATATTTCTGGAAAACTGGGCCGGTCAGAATTCCCCGGAACTCCCAGACAGCAATTTCTTCCCGCCGCTGAAAGAAGCCGGCGACAAGCTCGTGCGCGTCCTCGCCAGCGCACCCGGCGGCGACCATGAGATTTACAAGGCGTACATGGTGGCAATTCAGGAGGCGCAGAAGACAGTGCACATCACCAGCGCGTACTTCGTGCCCGATGCACAGATTCTGCGGGCATTGTGCGATGCCGCGCGGCGCGGTGTCGAGGTGAAGATCATCTTACCGGGCGTGACCGACAGCGACCTGGTATTTCATGCGGCGCACTCCTTCTATAGCGAAATGCTGGCCAGCGGAATCAAGATCTATCAGCTGCAAATCGCGGTGCTGCACGCAAAGACTGCTGTCATCGACAATGTCTGGGCTACGGTGGGCTCGACCAATATCGATACCCGCAGCTTTCTGCACAATAGTGAAATCAATGTGGTGGTCTTTGGGGAAGAATTCGGCAATGCGATGGAAAATGCGTTTGGCGAAGACCTGCGCTTTTCGGTTGAAATTACCGAAGAAACATGGAATCAGCGTCCGCTCGGTGACCGGTTCAAGGAATGGGCTGCCCGCAGCCTCGAGTATTGGCTGTGACATGCATTGGCTGTGATGCGCGGTTTGTCGTCATCACCCGAATCATATTGAAATGGAGCAGCAATGCCGACACGTTTTTTGGACAGCCGTTTGCGCGGATTGAAGCTTCTGCTGTTGATTTGCATCGCCGGTTCGCCGTGCACAGCAATGGCGGTAGTCGACCCCGTCGGCGCATTACGCGAAAAACACGCATCGCTGCAGGAGGAGTTGTGGCAGAACCAGTTCAATCGGCCGCTGGTTCTCGATTCCGCTGAGTCCGCGAACCGGCTCAAAGGGGATGTTTATGCGATCGTCGATTATTCGTTCGGCACAGTCAGTACCGGTTTGAATAATCCGCATCACTGGTGCGACGTACTGCTGTTGCATCTCAATACCAAGTATTGCCGGGCGGACGTGAAGACGTCGGGCATCACGCTCAACGTCAATGTCGGCACGAAAGCGCCGGAAGAGCTGATCGACGCACCTCGTCTCGCATTCAATTATCGGGTGGCGGCCGCAACCCGGGAATATTTTGAAATCATGCTCAACGCAACGGAAGGGCCGATGGGGACCAGCGGTTATCGTATTTCGCTGAAGGCGCTGGCGCTTCCGAACGGAAAAACCTTCCTTCACCTGGCGTACTCGTATGCCGTCAGCTTTTCAGGACGAATCGCGATGCAGACCTACCTCGGCACGATCGGCAGCGGCAAGGTAGGATTTTCCGTCGTCGGCAAACAGGCCGACGGCCAGCCTGACTATATCGGCGGCGTGCGCGGCCTCATGGAGCGCAACACGATGCGCTATTACCTCGCGATCGATACCTTTCTCGGGGCGGCCAGCGCAGCGCCGGCAGCGCGGCCCGAGAAGCGGCTGCAGGACTGGTTCACCGCGACCGAACGCTATGC
>JAKFFO010000165.1:0-19624 GCA_036675035.1 Oxalobacteraceae bacterium | reverse complement strand
GATTGCTTCTGGCCTGCATTCTTACCGCACCCATTGCGTCACCAATATGTTCGGCAGCTCTTTCCGGCGTGTAATCCATCTGCAGCATGATGCGGGTGCTGGTATCCGAGATTCTGTGGAAGGAAACGACCCCGCCATTCCTCACCCCGCTGGTACTGCGCCACGCAATCCGCTTGTCGGGAATCTGCTCGGTGATTTCCGTATCCCACTCTTTTTCTTTTCCGGCCACATCGGCGCGCCAGTGCAAATGCTTGTCGTCGAGCTGCCGAACTTCGTGCACGCTATCCATGAAATTTGGAAATTCCTCGAACTGCGTCCATTGGTTATAGGCGGTGCTGACCGGTACATTCACCTCGATTGATTCTTCTACCGACGACATGGAGCCCGATGCAGAGCGATTTTTCTTGAGCTGCTTCGACAGCAAGACGCCACCTACGGCGAGTGCGGCGACCGTAACAATTCTATTAAGCATTTTTCATTTCCTTTACGGTTGAAGTTCATTTGCATGAACCGTTGTTTCGACACCCTTCCGGCATTTCGCAGGGTAATCAGGTAGTTTCGATTGATTCTCCGCAGTCACGCTGCGATCGCGTGGTGCCGCGAAGCTCATCCGGATTTTTCCCGTCGGACTCAACGGTGAAACAGTTGCATGACTCTTCGCAACAGAGTGAAAATGTGACATTAAAAATATATTAAGGTTCGATTCGGTGAGCGATTCGACAAACATAAAGCGGTTGAACGCATGCGGCGCCAGCGCATGCGGTCACAGCTTGATTCGAACCGTTGGCGCTTGTTCAGATCGCCAGCAGCAACGCGGCATAAGCAGCGGCGCCGAATGCAAACGCGGCAAACCGGCTTTCGCGCTCGTCGGGTAGTTCTTCCTTCATGACATTCAATATGATTCCGCCGGAAAGGAAAGACACCATGAGCGCAATCGCCGCCGGCCTGATTTCAACCAGACGGCCGGTAACGGCGCCGGCAACGATCGCGGCGCAGAGCAGCCAGCGACCGTAACGCGAGTACAGGTGCTTGTGGTGCTCGCGCAGGCCGAAGTCGTTGACGACGAAATGCAGCGCCATTGCCAGCCCGAAAAAAAACATGCCGCCGAATCCGCGCTCGCCTTCAGATACCAGCAGATAACCAATCACCGCGTTATAAACAGCGAACGCCGAAATGCTTACCCAAAACATTTGCGGCGTCGAAACGTCTTCTCCGGTCCTGTGGCGCGATCGCCGGCGTGCCTGTTTTGTAGATCTTTCAATTCCGTAGAAAACCGCGAGGCCGGCCAGCGCAACCAGATATGCATGGTGGTCGAGATAAGACAGCACATGACCTGGCGCCGGTCGCAGTACGTCCTGAAGCCTTTTCAGTTCAGGAAGCAGATGCAGGAATACGTATGCAACCGAGGTACCGCCGGCAAACGAAAGCCATCTGCTTCTCGGGACGACATCCAGAAAACGCAGCTTGCCGGCGAAGACATGAACCAGCCCAAGGCCGCTGGCGACGATCAATATGAAATAAAACTTATGCAAAATGATCGCACCCATTCAAGGTTCAGGTTGACGAGGTGTTTGCGATATACAACCTGCTGCGCCGCTTTGCGTCCGCACCTGTGTTGCGGCTTCGTACCATAGCTCGCTACGCACTGAAACAAGTCCCCCTCGGGGAAGATGCGGCGCCGCCCTTGCAGGGCGCACGACGGCTTGCAAGCCGTTGCCGTCGCGCAGATGCGGGGCATGCCCCGCAACACCTCCCTGCTTCACCCCTGTTCCAAACACGAACCGGCTCCCCACAACTGACGCTGCCTACTGGAATAGGCTCTTAGCAACTTGAATGCCACGCACAAGCAATTCGCCGGCTTGGCGCTGCTATTCGAGAAAGAACAATATTTTCCGGCTGCATCTGGCATCAATCTTGATTGCGGATTATCGACAGCCGCAATAATCGTCCCAAAAAGAAACCCGGTGAATCAATGACAAGCCAGGAACAAGAACAAGTCCCGTCGCCACGTGAACCGAAAGCCGCATCGCATCACAGCGAGTTCGTGTCGCGTGTCGCGATTGTTTTCGGAATCGGAACAATCTTTCTTTTGGGCCTTGCCACCGTCTGGCTGGCCGGCAATGTGCTGCTGTTGATCTTTGCCAGCATCCTGGTCGCCGTATTGCTGAGCGGTGCAACCAAAAAATTGATGCAGTGGCTGCCGTTATCACGCGGAGTGGCTCTGATGCTGGTGCTGCTTCTGACGATCATCGTTTTCGGATTGGCCGGCTATCTGCTTGCGCCGCGTATCGCGGAACAGATCGATCCGTTGATCAGCACCCTGCCGTCGTCGGTCCAGGACATGCGCATGTATCTGCAGCAATATGGCTGGATGCGGGACATACTGGAAACGCTGCCGCCGGCTGAGCAAATCATGTCCGATCTGTCGGGAATGGTGGCGCAAGCGCGGCTGGTGTTTTCTGGGCTCCTGGGCGCGATTGCCAATTTTGTGATCGTTCTGTTCGTGGCCATTTATCTCGCGTCCAGGCCGCACACTTACATCGATGGATTTCTGAAGCTGGTATCGAAGCGAAACAGGCCGCGCGGCCGGGAAGTGTTCCAGGAACTGGGCGCAACCCTGGAGTTATGGCTGCTTGGAAAAATGCTCTCGATGATCATTGTCGGCACCACCACGGCGATCGGGTTGACCTTGCTGGACGTCCCGCTGGCGATTACGCTGGGCGTCCTCGCCGGCCTGTTCGACTTCATTCCTTATCTCGGTCCGATCCTGGCCGGCGTTCCCGCCGTGCTGATCGCTTTTTCGGAAAGCCCGAGCACGGCGCTCTATGTGCTATTCCTGTTTATCGCGATTCAGATGGCAGAGGGTTATTTGCTGCTGCCGCTGGTTGAAAGGCAAACCGTCTCACTGCCGCCGGCACTGACGATCACCATGCAAGTCCTGCTTGCCCTGCCCTTCGGCTTGCTGGGAATTGCACTTGCCACGCCGTTGACCGCGGTATTGTGCGTCGTGATCGTGATGCTGTATGTCCAGGATGTGCTGCACGATCCGGTCAGGACACCCAGTGAACAACATGAGAAATGATCGCGCATGCATGCGAATACGCACACTGCCTTGATGGAATGCATCGCCATGCCTGTTCGTGCCCTGTCAACCCGGAGCCATTCGTCTCGATGCCGGGCCGGAACGGACATCCCGAACTTCGCCATGCCGCGGCGGTCTATCGAGCAGGCGAGCGAACCACGCAATGGCATGGCTGCACCAGCATGATTTTCAATTTCCCGCCCTCGACATTCCCGTCGCAAGCGCCATATGAGGAAAAAACATGAACGCACCGCATGGATCGACTTCAGTCTGGATGGCCAGCACCGAGATTCCGCAATTTCCTGCATTGCAGGCGGATGTCGAAACGGATGTATGCGTGATCGGCGCCGGCATCGCCGGCGTTACCGCCGCTTACCTGCTGGCGCATGAAGGCAAGGCAGTGGTACTGATCGACGCGATGCATGTCGGCGCCGGCGAGACCGGCCGGACTACCGCGCATTTTTTCCCCCCCGATGATCGGTATTTCGAAATTGAAAGTGCATTCGGCGCAGAAGGGGCGCGCACGGTCGCGGACAGCTTCCACCGCGCGACCGACCTGGTCGAATCGATCGTGCGCCGTGAGAGCATCGACTGTGAATTCGAACGCCTGGACGGATACCTGTTTTCATTGACCGCCGAGGGCGAGCCCGATCTCGACAAGGAACTTGCCGCCGCGCAGCGGGCCGGTGTGAACGTGAACAAACTGGCACAGGTTGCGGATCTGAGTTTCGATACCGGACCGTGCGTGCGCTTTGCAAACCAGGCGCAGTTTCACCCGCTGAAGTATCTGAACGCGCTGGCCGACGCAGTGGTACGCAAGGGAGGCAAGATTTATGCGCAGACACGCGCATTGCAAATCGATACCGTCAATGCGATGCAGGAGGTCATTACGCGCAACGGGAAAATCCGTGCTCATGCGGTGGTCGTCGCAACCAATACGCCGTTCAACGATCGCGTGGTGATGCATACCAAGCAGGCCGGATACCGCACCTATGTGGTCGGCATGCGCGTACCCCGTGGCTCGGTGCCGCGTATCCTGCTGTGGGATAACGGCGACCCTTACTATTACATTCGGCTGGAAACGCCGGACCCGGCCGCCGATCACGAAATCCTGGTGGTCGGAGGCGCGGACCACAAGGTCGGTCAGGAACAACATCCGCAACACCGCTACGACGAGATCGAGGCGTGGGTTCGGGCCCGTTATCCGATGGCCGGCCAGGTCGACTTCAGGTGGTCCGGCGAAGTAATGGAACCCGCCGACGGCGTGGCTTACCTTGGCCGCAATCCGATGGACGACAATGTTTACCTGATTACCGGCGATTCCGGCAACGGCATGACGCATTGCACCGCAGGTGCGATTTTGGTTACGAACCTGATCATGGGACGTAAGAATTCATGGGAAAACCTGTATGCGCCGTCGCGCAAGGCGACCCATGGCATATCGGATTTCGTGGCGGAGCAGGCGAATACCCTGTCGCAATATCGCGACTGGTTTACCGGCGGCGAGGTCGAGTCGGCGCATGAAATCGCGCCGGGCCACGGGGCGATTATCCGCGAAGGCACCAAAAAGCTTGCGGTGTACCGTAATGATGCCGGCGAGCTGCAAATCGTATCGGCGACCTGCACCCACCTTGGCTGCGTCGTCGCATGGAATGACGCGGAGAAATCATGGGATTGCCCGTGTCATGGATCGCGTTTCGATGTATCCGGCGAAGTCCTGCACGGTCCTGCGCCGGAACCGCTGGTAGCCACATGGCTGACCGATCAAACCGATCGCCCGGCCGCCCAGAAAGGCACTCTTCATGAACCGGGCCGTGACCGGCAATAAGAGCCTATCCCGGTAGGCTCTGAGAAAACCATGACAACAGGAGAATGACGATGCTAAGCACCAACACAGCCATCAAGCGCGCATTGAGCAGCGGCACGGTCGCCGGCATCGCGGTGATATCGGCCGCCGCACTCGCCGGGAAACGAGAGACCGGATCGTACGCGGCGCCGCTCAACGCGACCAGCCATGTCGTCTGGGGCGAGGCAGCCGCACGGCAAGACAGGTCATCGATGAAATACACGCTGACCGGTTTTTTGCTCAATCATGCGTCGGCCATATTCTGGGCAACCGTCTATGAAAAATTTTTCGGAAGACCTTCCGCGCAATCAGTCAGGCAAAGTTCGCCGCTGCGTCCGCTTGTCGGCGCTGCAGCCGTCACCGCGGGCGCGTACCTGACCGACTATTACCTGATGCCGAAGCGGTTGACTCCGGGTTTTGAATTGCGTCTTTCCGGCAAGTCGCTGGCGGCCATTTTCGGCGTGCTTGCGCTTGGGCTGGCTGCGCGCGACTTGATCGGGCAACGTCAACCGAAATCTTTATATCTGCGTCGTGGCGGCTTTAACGAAAGATCATGGTGAAATTTTTTCGGATATTCGCCGCAACGCAGCCAGGATGATGAACGCAAGTACCGCGCTGAGAACCGCGGTCGCGATCCGCCCCATCCCGGCGGCAGTGCCGATGGCTGCGGTCAGCCAGATGCTCGCTGCGGTTGTCAGGCCCTTGATCTCCCCGTCCGCCGACTGCTTGAGGATGGCACCGGCACCGAGGAAGCCGATGCCCGCCACCACGCCCTGAATCACCCGGCTCATGTCTTCGATCGTCGCGCCGGCCAACTGCGGTGTCGCAACGAACAGCGCCGCACCGAGCGCCACCAGCATATGCGTTCTCAATCCTGCGGAAGCACCCCTGGTTTCGCGCTCGAACCCCAGCAATCCTCCGAGGATAACTGCGGTCAGCAGACGCACCAGTATGTGGGTCACCTCCGACGCATCGGCCAGGTCGGAAAATTCCAGTCGTATTGCATTCAGCACATCCGCGAACCAGGAATCCATTGCCAGTCCTTAATATGATCTTGCGATGTCGTGTTTCTGTTTGATTCAGGCGCATTCCATCAATAGCATCGATGGCAATTCCCTGTATCGATTGCGGTCAAGGCATTCTGCTTTTACACACCGGTACGCGAGACGGCATGGAACCACCGCTTTCATTAAGTGCCTGAAACATCTTCACTCGTCCTGAAAATTCTACAAAGCCGACGGCCAATCCCTGAGTATCTGCGCCACGCTGCGAGAAGCGCTGCCCCATATGATTGCACCGACACGCCGTGGCACGAATGATGCAAGGGGTTGGCGGAACCCGCTGGTCGGCGTGTTTACTTCCGGAATCGCCGTTCGGCCACATGCGATCCGGTTCGCTCGCATGTTTTCCACCCGCCATTTTTCATCTAAAGGATCTCCCATGAAGCGTCTAGCCATTTCCCTGTCGATCGTGTTTGCCACCCTGCTTGCCGCCTGCGCACCCACTGAACAATCACGCGGGACCGGACAGGTTATCGACGATGCGTCGCTGACCACCCGCGTGAAAACCAAAATTGCGCAAACCCAGGGGCTCGGCGATGCGCTCGCCATCAACGTCGATACCTATAAGGGCGTGGTGTCGCTTGCCGGATTTGTCGACAATGCCGAGCAGATGCGGATAGCGCTGCAGGCAGCACGGGACGTTCCCGGCGTTGCGTCGGTAAAAAACAATCTTGAAATCAAGCCTCGTCCTAAATGATCCGCCTTGCATGAATGCATCCGGTGTCGGTGGCAATATTCTTCCCGCGTTGAAGGTGCGGCTGGCATGACTGATGCAGTCATTCTTCGACTCGCCGGCCGGCATGCCGGATAATTCATTGAAGACCGGCCGCGACAAGGTGCGGCACTGATAGCAGTACGCCGCTGCCGCACGCCCGGTATGGGCGCAACGCGCCCGGCCTAGCGATTGTCCTTTTATTTCCAGGAGAATACGACCATGAACACCAAGACAACTTTTCTAGTCCTTGCCGGCCTCGCATCCGCCTCGGTATTCGCACAATCGGACGACCTGATGCCTCAGATCGAGGCAAAAACAGAGAACGGCATTACCTATGTATGCGGGGGTGTCGGGCTGGAAGAATCCACTGCGATGAAACAGGCCGCATCCGACTACGACCTGATGCTGACTTTCGCCGCCAGCAATGGCGCGTATCTGGCGGACGTCAACGTTGATATCGCCGATGCGCGCGGCAAATCCCGGCTGCAGACAACCTGCAATGCGCCGATCATGCTGGTGGATTTCGATGATGCCGGCAAGTACCGGGTACAGGCCGAAGCCAACGGACATACGCTGACCAGGAGTGCGCAGGTGCGCAACAGCGGCAAGGTGACGACGGTTGCGATGGCATGGCCGATGAAAACTGTCGACATGGGACTCACGCCCGGCACGACGATCACGCAATCGAGTGGAAGCTCAACCGGTGCGGGGATGAGCGGCAGCAGCGACGACAGCAGCAAGGCCGGAGCCGGATCGAAGCAGGATTGAGCCGCCGTACTGCCGGGCGCGAAGCGACAGTGACGCTCCGGCCGCCCGGTGAAACTGATAACCGGAATCGTTTGGCCCTGAGCGCAAGGTGCCAGACGGGCCGGACGCATGCGGTGCGCGCGGAACATTCTGCGCTGAATCGTGATTCGAAATTACCCGAAAGCCGATATGAAATTTAGCCCAAGCATAGCCTGGCTGATCTGCGCGTTGGCCGTGCCGACCGTCGCCACAGCAGCCGACCCCGCGCATGAGTGCATGTTAAAGAACGGCATGAAGGTGATCGTCAAGGAAGATCATCGCGCGCCGACCGTGGCGCACATGATCTGGTACAAGGCCGGCTCGCTGGACGAGCAGAACGGCACCACCGGGCTGGCGCATGTTCTCGAACACATGATGTTCAAGGCCACGAAGACGCTTGAGTCCGGCGAATTCAGCCAGCGCGTCGCGGCACTTGGCGGGCGCGAAAATGCATTTACCAGCAAGGACTACACCGCTTACTTCCAGCAGGTTGAAAAATCGCGGCTGGGCAAGGTGATGGCGCTGGAAGCGGAGCGCATGGCCAACCTTGTATTCAGCAAGGAGGAATTCGCCAACGAGATCCGGGTGGTAATGGAAGAACGCCGCTGGCGCACCGAAGATCAGCCGATCCCGTTGCTCTACGAAGCGATGAATGCAACCACTTTTTTCTCGCATCCGTATCATCACCCGATCGTCGGCTGGATGAGCGATCTTCAAAACATGACCGTCGAAGATACCAAGGCATGGTATCGGCGCTGGTATGCGCCGAACAATGCAACCATGGTGGTCGCCGGCGACGTCGAATCGAAGAAGGTATGTGCGCTGGCCGCTACTCATTTCGGCGGCATCGCGCGACGGCCGGTGCCGCAGACCCGGCCGCAGGAAGAGGCGCCGCAACGCGGCATCCGGCGCGTGACGGTGAAGGCGCCGGCCGAAAACCCGTACGTGGCACTGGCTTTCAAGGCACCCACCTTGCGCGACGTTGAAGAAGACGACGATGCACACGCGCTCAATGTACTGGCCGCGATACTTGATGGTTATGACAATGCGCGCCTGAACGCGAAACTGGTGCGCACCGACCGGGTCGCCAATTCGGCCGGAGCCGACTACTCGAATATCGCGCGTGGTCCGTCCATCTTCCTGCTGGACGGAACGCCAACCGACAATGTCACGACCGAGCAGCTTGAAAAGCTGTTGCGCGCCGAAGTGACGCGGGTCGCCGACGAAGGTGTGTCGCAGGAAGAACTCAAGCGCGTTAAAACGCAATTGATTGCCGGCGAAATTTACAAGCGCGATTCGATATTCGGGCAGGCAATGGAAATCGGCGTGATGGAAATGGCAGGCATCTCGCATACAAAGATAGACCGCATCATTGAAAAGCTCAGGAGCGTGACGGCAGAACAGGTGCAGGCAGTCGCGAAAAAATATTTTTCCGACGATCAGTTGACGGTTGCCACGCTGGTTCCGCTGCCCTTGTCCGAAAAGAAGCCGGCACCGCCTCCGATGCGGCATTAAGAACCTGGCACGATGAAGTCTCTATTTCATTGCGCCTATTTTCGCTCTCTCGCTCTGGGCTGAGGATTACCCACAAGCCGGTGCTGTGTTTTGCTCCCTTCTCCCGCAGGCGGCAGAACGGCGGGGGACTCGAAGCACTGCTTCGAGGGGCGTTGAATGAGCTCATTCTTTGCAATCGCCCTCACCCCCCGCCCTCTCCCGCAAGCGGGCGAGGGAGCCAAAGACGCCTGCGAAATTTGCGGGTAATTCTCAGCCCTGTGAAGGAGCCGGGGATGAGGGAATGCGGCTCCATACTCATGCTTATTCGTGCCGCATCATTAAGGCGCAACTCGATTCACGTTTGCTTCGACTATAACGAAACCGCTTTCAAGGTGGTCCGTGCTTGTTCCGTATCGCATCGGTCCAGCTCGCCGTATCGGTCGGTGACATATTGCCGGACGGGGGAAGCCGTGCATCGTCATATCCCCACTCCCCTATGTCCATCAAATACTGCTCTCGCGACAAAAGCGGACCACGGCAAGTCTTGTCGTCCGGCGGCGGTGATCGCATCTCCTGGCGCAGGCGCTCCAGCAGTTCGTCGAGCACCGCTACCGGAACCAGGTCGCGGTGCGCCGGGTACACGAAGCCGAACAGCACCAGGTGGCTCAACAGAATGCGCCAGTGCCGCCCGAAACGGCCCAGCAGGCGCTGCCAATCGAGTCGGCCGCCGCGTGCGCGAATCAGATGTGCGATATCGGCGCCATCGTAACGCTCCCGTTCCATGATGAATGCCTTGGACCAGATCATTTCTTCAGCCGGACATAGTTTGACCGGTACATCGAGCACGTCGGCATCGATCGCGTGGCCGAACCATTCCCGGTCGACTTCGGCAATCCCGTTTCCCGAGCTGAAGATAAGATCGATCAGATCGCCGTTGGCACGGATTTTTGCGAGCCAGTGCGGATAGGTCATTTCGGTTTGGTATCCGGCTGCAAGCAACGCTTCGCTCACGCGCGGATAATCGTCGCGGCAAATGAAGATGTCGAGGTCCTTGGTGTGCCGGAAGATTGCGGTGTACTGGTTGAATGCATACGCACCGCCGACCAGAAACGGAATTCCGGACGCGTTCAATGTGGCAAGAACGCGGCGATAAAACGCCAGTGTGGCTTGATCGGTTTCGTCACCGGCCGGCGGCGTCAAGGCAGTGTCTTGCATCGTATGGCTCCGGTGAACGAGAGAGTTATTAAGCGGCTCACGAATCAATTCATGATTCAGCAAAACTTATGCCACGAAGTTGCTGTCTTTTCATTGGAGGGTACGGGCCTTGCTTTTTCCGGTGATGGAGAAAGGGAAATCGCATTTCAACTTACCGACAAGGAATTCATTTTGGCTTCACGACAGACAATCCGCCTGGCAGCGGTAGGCGACCTGCATTGCAATACGGAATCGGCCGGTACGCTACGGCCGCTGTTTCTGCAGGCGGCAGAGGCTGCCGACATACTTTTATTATGCGGCGACCTGACCGACTATGGACTGGAAGAAGAAGCGCATATCCTTGCGCAGGAACTGTCCGCATGCGGCATCCCGATGGTGGCGGTGCTCGGCAATCACGATTACGAATCCGGCAAGCAGGACGCGGTGCGCCGGATTCTGATGGATGCCGGGGTGCATGTGCTGGATGGCGAAGTATGCGAAATCGACGGCGTCGGTATTGCCGGGGCCAAAGGATTTGCCGGCGGGTATGGACGGCGCACGCTTGGACCGTGGGGTGAAAATATTACCAAGCAGTTCGTCAATGAAGCGATACAGGAAGCGTTGAAACTCGAATCGGCGCTTGCCAAGCTGCGCACCAGTCAACGCATTGCGCTGCTGCATTATTCGCCGATCGAGGCAACCGTGCAGGGCGAGCCGCTGGAAATATTCGCATTCCTGGGAACCAGCCGGCTGGAAGAACCGCTGATCCGATATCCGGTTGCGGCGGTTTTTCATGGACATGCGCACCGCGGCTATCCGGAAGGGAAAACGGTCAATAATATTCCGGTTTACAACGTCGCGAAGCCCTTGCTGCAGCGGAGTTTTCCGGATCGGCCCGCCTTCCGGATCGTGGAAATACCGGTGTCCGTGCCGGCTGATAACTTGTAGTTCGCGGAATTCCCGCTCTTGCCCCGATTCCGTGCCGGTCCCGAAGCAATATAAAATTTCGATTCAAACAGGATAAACAAAACATGAAGCACATGAAAATTCTGATCGTCGCGCTACTGGCCTGCATGAGCTTGAGCGCTCAGGCCGCATTGAAAATCCAGTCATGGGGGCTGGACAATGGCGCGCAAGTGCTGTTCGTCGAAAGCCGGTCGATTCCGATCCTCGACCTCAGCGTCGAATTCGATGCCGGTTCGCGGCGCGATCCGCCGCAGAGGGCCGGGACCGCGGCGCTTACCAATGCGATGCTGGCGCGCGGCCTGTACGAAGGCGCCGTGCCGGCGACCGAGCCGGCGATGACGGAAGCGCAGATCTCGAATGCTTTTGCCGATATCGCAGCGCAGCGCGGCGGCGACACCGGGAACGACCGCGCAAGCGTAACCCTGCGCACATTAGCGACGCCGGAGGAGCGCGACAAGGCGGTACTGTTGCTGGCGCGGATACTGGCGCATCCCGGCTTTCCGCAAGAACTGCTGGAACGCGACAAGGCGCGCTACATTTCGTCGATCAAGGAAGAACTGACTCAGCCGGAGGCAATTGCAAACAAGGCGTTCTGGCGCCTGGTATACGGCACCCATCCGTATGCAGATACCGCAACCGTCGCGTCGGTGGAACCGATCACCCGAGAGGACCTGGTGGCATTTCATCGCGCGCACTACGTGGCAAATCGCGCGGTGGTCTCGATGATCGGCGACATTACGCGCGCCGAAGCCGATGCGATCGCGAAGCAGCTTACAACCCGCCTTCCGCAAGGAAATCCACTGCCTCAATTACCGGCGATACCGCCGACCACTGGCCAGGAGCAGCGCATTGCACATCCGGCATCGCAATCGCATATCCTGATCGGCGCGCCGGCACTGGAACGCGGCGATCCGGATTATTTTCCGCTGACGGTCGGGAACTACGTTCTTGGCGGCGGCGGTTTCGTATCGCGGCTGATGCAGGAAGTCCGTGAAGATCGCGGACTGGCATACAGCGTTTACAGCTATTTTTATCCGCTGGCGCAACAGGGCCCGTTCGAGATCGGAATGCAGACGCAGAAAGAACAAACCGATGAAGCGCTCAAGGTGGTACGCAAAACACTGTCGGATTTCTTGCGAACCGGCCCCACACCGCGCGAACTGCAAGCCGCAAAAGACAATCTGGTCGGCGGTTTTCCACTGCGCATCGACAATAACCGCAAGATTCTCGACAACATTGCCGCGATCGGGTTTTACGATCTGCCGCTCGATTATCTCGATACCTGGACCGCGAATGTCGAGAAAGTCACGGTCGCCGACATCAAGGCCGCCTTCAACCGCAAGATCGGTCCGGAGCGACTCGGTACGGTGGTGGTCGGCGCGGGCGAATAGCGAAGCGCCGCGGCGCCAGCTTACCAGTTACCTGCACGATAAAAGACTCTCCGCCCGCCCGGACCGTGACTGCCGCGATTGAATCCGACGTTATCCATATGTGACGCTGGTAAATGCGCAACCAACCTTTCGATCAAGCAGGAACGTTGCGCTTTCCTGATGTCTAATCAATGCAGCCAGGATTCGCACGCGAAAGCCATTTACCACCCCAGGAAACGCCATGTCGCCAACTACCCCCGCAGACAAGCCGCACAGCACGGCTCAAGCATCCGTGCGCCCTTCTTCGCCCGGCAACTCGCCGGTCGTGGTCACACCCAAGGATATTGGTCCGAATGCAGCGGCGGCGCGCGACACGACGGTGCGCAATGTCAATTCGGATAATCTTGAAGAACGACAGGAAGCATTGCTGGATGATGCGATTGAAATGACTTTTCCTGCCAGCGACCCGATCTCGATACCATCGTACAGCGAAGCGCGCGGCAAACCTCATGCCAGGCATTGACGATGCGGAAATATAAAGTCAGGCCGCGGCGATGAATGAGGGGATACGGCCATCATTCGCTGCGGTAATCGACAGCCAGTGTGATACGCGACCGGCTCTGCCACGTTAGCTGGCAGCGACCGGCCGCTCCGATGGATCGGAGCGGCCGTGCAATTGCACTCTCTACTACTTCTCCCTGGCTACTTGCCGCTCGTGGACTTGCCGGCGCTGTTCGATTCGGCATCCTTGGCTGCCGCGCCAGAATCCACCGGGCCGCCTATGCCCGTACCGGTCGTGCCTTGCCCCGGCCTGCTTACCCCGTGCGTGTATGGAGGCGTGTCGCTGGATGCATCGCTGCCCTGGGCACCGGAGGTTCCCGATGTACCGGAACTCGATTTTTCTGGATCCTGCGTAGCAGCTGCACCGGAAGCACCGGCGGAAGACGCACTGCCCGAGCTACCGCTCGATGTAGCGCCCGAACCGCTCGGAAGAGCCTGTTTCAATGCGGCGACCTGGCGCGGTGCCTTTACTTTTCCGCTGAAGATGTCCTGCAATGCGACCTGCTTTCCATAGAAGGCCGCGGTTTCATCCTCGTCGAAATTGATATCGGTCACGCTAAGCGCCACGCTGCCTAGCAGCCCCTCGGTGTCCGACCAGACAATCACATCGCCTTTGCCGACGTTCCCCTGTACTTTCCCCGACCAGTTAACGACGGTCAGGCCGGCCCCGGCATTGAGCGACCAGTTATTGTCCTGCTTGAAGCTTTTTACCGCTTTCTCATTGTTCAGAATCATCACGATGGAGCCGGCCTCAGCACCGGCCTGGATACCGGCACTCAGTCCGCCAAAGTTATAAAACGCCGGGTCGCTCCACTTGCCGGCCTGTTTCATCAGAACCACGCCCTCGCCACCGCGAACTCCCACGGTGAGCGCGGCCCGCCCGTAATCAGGCACGATGAAGACGCCTTGTGCCTGCTGCAGAACTTTCTTGAGTTCCTGGTCGCGCTCCATGCGCTTTACGACCTTGGTCGCTTCGGTCACCTGCCTGGTCGCATTCTGGGTTTCGCTACCGGCGGCTTGCGCGTTCTTTTGCGTATTGCCGGTCTTCGCATCCTGTTGCGCTGAAGATTGCGCAGCCGCAAATCCGCTCATGGACGCTAGTGCGAACGAACAGGCGGTAACAATTACTCGCAATTTGTATTTTTCTGAATTCATGTCGATTTCCTTTCTTTGCTGGTTGCAGAAAACCATCGAGCAAAAGCGCTCGATAGCGGTGCCAGCGACGAGACATCGGTTTCGAATTCCTGTCGCGTTGCGTTCCCGGAAAAAATTCAGGCATTCAATATTTGTGACAATATTCCTGCGCTGAGATTCCCTGCCATCTCGGCGTGCAAGTATTGTGCCCCGGGTTCGAATTCAGGCAGAACAATGCGGTCGTAAGATCAAACACCTATTGACCGGAAAGGAAAAAAGTTAAGCGCTCGCAATAACGACGGCTTTTTTCGTACGGATAATTCGACCATGGCAAGGAAGCAAGGAAGACAATCGCCGAAGGTAGGAATCGGCGTGGCGATTGGCGCGCTTATCGGCATGGTCACGGACAACGTGACGATGGGCATCGGTATTGGCCTGGCGATCGGCATCGCACTTTCGCTAATCAACGGGAACAACGAACATGGCAAGGAGCAAAAGTGACCTGCCGCTCCATATACGTTGTATATGCGTTGAAGCCTGCGCCGACCGATTACGGATAATCCACGGTTGCTGCCGCAGTGCCCGGCAAAGGTATGAACTCGGTTTCATCCGGCACGTTTGCGAATTTCCGGTCGCGCCAGTCCTGCCTTGCCTGTTCGATGCGCTCCTGCGAACTCGACACGAAATTCCATGCCACGTACCGCGGCTCGTCCATCGGTTCGCCGCCAAGCAGCATGACGCGTGCAGGCGTTGAGCCGGCAGACCTCAGCGTTACAGTTGCGCCCGGTTTCAGCACCAGCAGGCGGCCGGCCTCGAAGTGCCCGTCACCGCCCATGTCGATACTTCCCTGCACCACATAGATTGCCCGTTCGCCATATTCCGGCGGAACCGGGATACTTGCACCCGGTTGAAGATGCAAGTCCACATAGAACATCTCCGACAATACCGGCACCGGCGATTGTTTTCCAAAAAACCGGCCGGCGATAATAATCGCCGACACGCCCTCGCCTTCTTCGACCGGCAGTTTTTCCGCCTCGATATGGCTGAACGCGGGATCGTCTTCTTCATGGCTGCGCGGCAGCGCAACCCAGCACTGCAGACCGGACAGCGATGATTCACGGCTGCGAATTTCCTGGGCGGTGCGCTCCGAATGCACGATGCCGCGCCCCGCCGTCATCCAGTTGACTTCGCCGGGCCGAATCGGTTGAATCGTGCCGAGGCTGTCGCGATGCATGATCTCGCCGTCGAACAGATAAGTGACGGTTGCAAGCCCGATATGCGGATGCGGGCGAACATCGAGCCCCTTTCCTGCAGCAAAGACAGTGGGGCCCATCTGATCGAAGAACACGAACGGGCCAACCATGCGCCGCTCGGCGGACGGCAATACGCGCCGCACTTCAAAGCCGCCGCCCAAGTCGCGGGTGCGCGGAACGACGATGGTTTCAACAGTGGTTGGTGTTGTCATTTGATTGGCCCGCGATAATTAGTTGATAAACATTGCATGCGGCATCATAGCAAGCGATTTTCAGCACACGCACAACGAGGCCACCCTTCGGCAAGTTCACGAGTCCGCAATTTCGGCATCGTGCGCTGCCATAATCCTCCGGTGCGAACTACGTCTGAAGGTTCCGTCCGAAGATTGCAGCGTATTCCGTGCAACCGACCGCACGCAAAATAATGCGATACCGGTGGAACGACCTGCCCGCGCCACGCGTTTCCATCTTTCGCGTGCCCTTCCACCTTCAGCACGGAATGCATATGTCGTATGCAATATGCATGCCGCAGGCATGCGCGTCTCGTGCAGACATTTCGGGCTAACGAAACATACTCCACGCTCGGCGCTACACGAACCGTGAGATGGCGATTCCGATTATTCAGAGCTGAAAGGATAGGTCAGCCAAGAAGGCTGCATCAGGCGGCGATGGACTGAAACGGGCCGCAAGCTACGAACTTGCGACCCGTTGTTAGCAGCGGCCTATGCTTTGCCGCCCCTAGCGAGCGTTCGATGACAGTGCTTGCTCAGACTGCCTGGCTACTTCGAAACCCGATGCAAGGTTTGTCCGTCGAACGTAATAGCGGATTTATCCGTGTTGAACACGAAAGTAAAACTCGACCCGGAGCTGGCCGGCTGATCCCAAAGTCCGGCACAGGAATTCGTATCGTAGGCAGGCGCCTGTGTCACCGCAAAAGCCCCGGCAGTGGCATTGAAGGAATATGTCCCATACTCGATTCCACCACTGCTAACCTGGTCGAGCGTAGTACATGGGCCTCCCGCGCCATGATCGGTATCACCCAGCGGATCCAGCATCATGTATTTATTGTCGGAGGTAAAGACAAAGGTTTGCGTTTGAAGTGTCGTCGCGGAATTCAGCGCCCACATTCCGACGAGGGAATCTGGATTATTTCCGACGCGCGTATATGGGGTGACCGTACCATCCGCATCGGTAAGGATCAGCTTGTCGCCATCGAAACGCAGGGTATCCGTTCCGGCCAGATGCGATAGTCCCCATTCGGCATTCGTGTCTCTAATGATGCTGCCGGAAACAGAAGAAATTGCGCCGGTCGACGGATTCCAGTCAATCTGTGCGACCTCCGTACCCGACATACCGCCATCTTTGGCAGGACCTGCTTCACCCATGATGTACTTGCCCGCCGCATCGAAACGGAAAACGCTCACTGTCTCTTCCGACGTCCCGGTCCACGTGCCGGCGAGTTGCTTGAAGAACTGCTCCTTGAAGTGTGCCAATGCTGCGGCCGGATCGACCGGCGCTGTCCTTGGCAGGCCGGCACCTGACAGGACCGACGTCAGAGCGGCGTTGCCGGTGCTGGCAAACTGCGCCGGGGCCTGGGTAAGGTCCAGAGCGCCCGCACTGTTCGCCGCTGCCTGGGTCGCGGCATTGATCGTGATGCCGTTCGAAGGATCGTTATCCGCATCCAGCGACTGAAGCAGAACCAGAAGGTTGGTAGTAATGTTTCCACTGTTGGCACCTGTGCCAGCCAACTGAAGCGGAGTAATCGTACCGGTAGCAGTGACGGTGCCCAGCGTGATTGCGCCGATTTTGAACGTGACGGTTTCACCCGGATTGTAGTTATATTGACCGCTGGCACTGGTTGTGCCGCTGTAACCGCCGCTGGTCGTGTACTGGACACCGCCCACCGGGCTATCGGTCAGGATCCCCGAGGATGCGCCCGCAGATGCGGCGGATGCGCTTGTATCCGAACCGCCGCCTCCGCAACTTGCCAGAGCCAGAGCGCATGCGCTTAACATCAAAGATTTTGCAAAATTCATTAGCTTTCCTTTTGATTGATCGTTTTCTCGGTACCGATTCCAGACCGAAGTATGAACTTTCATCTTGAAATATTTCCCACCTCAGCTGGCGTATGGAATCGAATACGGATGTATCTCATGTGTGCAATGCATCGCGCCGCAGCATGCGACGCGATGCAGGCAAACCGATTACGGCATGACCGGCCGATAGAACGCATAGAGATGCGTGAAGTCCCGGCCAAATGCATCGCGCGCACGAAGATGCAGCGAGTTGAGATTTGCACCTGAAGCATACACACCGCCAGCACAATGCTGATCGGCCCCGCCCTGATTCGCGCACGGAATGACTACCGCACGGGCGGTGGTCTTGACGTTGCGACTGTCGTCGAAGGACCTGAATGACGGAGGGCTGTAATAATGACGGCCGAATCCCGTCACGTTATACGGCGCGAGCGCACCGGTCGGCACGTTCCAATCCACGTCGATTGCAGCCTGGCCTGCCATATTAATGACGTCCGCCGACACTGTCTGTGCCTTGATGTCGGTAATCACCTCATCGCTCAGCGTGGCATGCGACTGCAGCTTCAGCTCGCCGATGGTCAGCGCACGCGCACGGGTACGATAGTGCTGCGTGGCATCCGGGGTGGTCGTGCCATTTCCGGTAAGGTAATAGTCGAACTTCCAGACGCTTTGCTGCGGGATTGCTGCCAGTTCGGCATCCGTCCAGCGCATCGAAGAGAATACGAGGGTGGCGTCGATGTCTTTCGGATCAGCAGCAGATTCGTTCACGAACTGCCTGCCAAGGCGCAGAAAGCTATTCGCAGATCCGCCAATGCTCAACAGTGTGCTGCCAGCATTTGGATTCAATGTAAGCGGATTCCCTTTCGGACTGGTGACGACAACCTTGGCGAACTGTCCATTATTGGGCACAAAGAAAGCATACCCGGTGCTGTAATAATCGGCTTCTGGCTTGTTGACGAAGGTGCGCATCTGCTGGTACGCCACCACGCCGCCGCCATATTGATAGCCATTGCCGGTAATGCGCAGTTCTGGCTTTCCATCGACTGTGGCTTTGGTTGCTACCAGGGCCCGCTCCACCGGCGCGCCATCCGCTCCCGTTACCCGGAAACTGATTACCAGGTCGCCATTCGCGCGCGAAAAGTCGTACATTGCACGGTCGTATACCGCATTGGTTCCGCCATCGTGAAATATCGAGAACCAGTCGTTTAGAACGCTGCTGCTGCCGACCAACCTGCCGTTGTTAAGGTAAGCAGTCGGATCATCGTTCTTGAACAGCGACTTGCAAGCGCTTGCCTTGATTGTGCCGGCAGCCGCAGGGACTACGTTCGGGCTATCGACCCGGTCCGCCGTCGGCAGCTTGTGGCACGCGTTGATCCGCGACATAAGGTCTGCGATCAATGGTGTCGTGCCGCTTTCAATCAGTTTGGTGGCATCAACCGTACCGACCGTACTCGGTACGGCAGTCGCATTCGAACCTGCGGCAAACTGGACTGCCAGAGGTGCGTCACCTTCCCCCGCAGCCTGCTTGATTGCAACTTCGATATGCGAGCTTGTTGCAGTGTCCGGAGTAATGACAATCGACAGCGAATCCAGCGCGCGATCCATGCCGGTGCCATCGGCTGCGAACGCACCGGTAAGTGGATTGGCGCTCGCGCCCACGGCATCGAGCAACGACTGGAGCATTCCCACGATTTCATTGACCGTGCCCTGAACCTTGACCGGCGAGAGCAAATCCGGATTTGCCTGCAGTTCTTGGGCCAGTTTGGCCGGGTCGCCCGACGTCGACAGGCGCGCGGCAATCAGGTTGGTGATGGGTGTTATGTTGACCGTCGACGCGGAAGCATCGGGAACGACGCTGACCAGCGTCAGATCGTCACGTACGGCCCGCACCACGAACGGCGCGACGGCACCTGCAGAAAGGGTGATCGCATAACTACCGTCTGCGTTGGTCGTGCCGGAACCAACTTCGACACCGCTTTTGTCGAGGCCGTCAGCGCGGCAAAGGCGCCGCAATCGGCGCTGCATGGCGAGGCCAATGTCTTTGTCTTCCCCAACCTCGACGCGGCAAACATCGGCTACAAGATCGCCCAGCGCATCGGCGGCGCCACCGCCATCGGCCCGATCCT
>JAKFFO010000166.1:0-19715 GCA_036675035.1 Oxalobacteraceae bacterium | reverse complement strand
CGGCTGCCAGTGGCGCGCCGACACTATGCACGCACGGCACGAACTCGCCGTCGGCACCGAGCACCTCATAGACCGCCTTGCCCATCCGTGTCATGACCCGCATGTTGACTGCCACATATGGCGAATCGGACAGCTCGACGCCGATATGCGCGATCGGCGAACCCAGCGGGCCCATCGAAAACGGCACCACGTACATGGTGCGCCCGCGCATGCAGCCGTCGAACAGGCCGTGCAGGGTGGTGCGCATTTCGGCCGGTGGCATCCAGTTGTTGGTGGGTCCTGCATCTTCCTTTTTTTCGGAACAGATAAAGGTGCGGTCTTCGACGCGTGCTACGTCGGACGGATCGGAACACGCGAGATAACTGTTCGGACGCTTGGCCTCGTTCAGTTTTTTCATGGTGCCGGCAGCAACCATTTCGGCGCACAGACGGTCGTATTCCTCGCGGGAACCGTCGCACCAATAGATACGGTCCGGCTGGGTCAGGGCGGCGACTTCCGCTACCCAGTTGATGAGCTTTTGATGCTTGATGTACGCTGGAGCGCTGATTGGTACAACGCCACCCATGACGGGCTGATTCATAAACACTACCTCCAATGCCAATAAAGAATTCTTGTCTTGTCCCGGCACGGCAGGATCGTCGTTGGCTTCTAGCCCGCATCTCGCAGTCGATTGCGAAACGGCGAAAATAGCAATACGGCGGTCTTGTCGAAAGGCAGTCGGATCTCCGACCGGCGGCCTGATATGCGGATTAACAGGTCCTGTTATAGGGAAAATAGGAGGCGATTGTACACCCGCGGAATAGACGCTCTCAATGCTTACGGTCAAATATCTAGTAATTAGTAGTTGACTAAAGTAGTAAGCTATTTCGATTGTTTAGCTAAGTGTTGTTTTGTTACGTTCTCACATTGATCGGGCCACTTATGAAAATTGCCATCCTCGACGATTATCAGGACGCCGTCCGCCATCTCGATTGCTTTCGGCTATTGGACGGGCATGACGTCAAAGTGTTTACCAATAGCGCCAAGGGCGTCGGGCAGCTGGCGATCCGGCTCGCACCGTTCGAAGTGCTGGTGCTCAACCGCGAGCGTACGGCGCTTTCCGGGCCACTGTTGAACAAGCTACCCAATCTCAGGTTGATTTCCCAGACCGGAAAAGTCACTGGTCACATAGATACGGAGGCCGCGGCGACACGAGGCATCACGATTACCGAAGGTGCCGGAGATCCGACCGCGACCGCGGAATTTACCTGGGCATTGATCATGGCCAGTCAGCGCAAGCTGCCTCAATATCTTGCCAATCTAAAACAGGGCTTATGGCAAGCCTCATCGACCTTGCCGGAGCAAAATTCGCTGGGTTCGGCACTGAAAGGAAAAACGCTCGGCATCTGGGGATATGGCCGTATCGGCCGGCTGGTCGCCGGCTACGGCCGTGCTTTCGGCATGACGGTGATGATCTGGGGCAGCGATGCCAGCCTTAGTGCGGCGGTCCGGGAAGGACATCTCGCGTGTGCGTCCAAACAGGATTTTCTCAATCGGGCCGACATCATATCGCTTCATCTGCGCCTGACCGACGCCACGAGAGCGATCGTTCAAAGCGGCGACCTGGATTGCATGAAATCGACAGCCTTGCTCGTCAATACCGCGCGCGCCGAACTGATCGAGTCCGGCGCGCTGGAGGCTGCACTGCGCGCGGGCAGGCCGGGCGCCGCAGCGCTCGATGTTTATGAATCCGAGCCTTTGCCTGTCGACTCGCCGCTGCTGCGCATGCCGAACGTGATCGCATCGCCACACCTCGGCTATGTCGAAAAGGACAGCTATGAAATGCATTTCGCCGCCGCGTTCCGGAACGTCGTCGATTTCGCGAATGGCGTGCCGAACAACGTATTCAATCCCGTTGCAATGAAATAGCCGGCATGCCGGCACAGCCGCGCACCGCAAGCAAGACCACAATCATTTCGCTACACTCATGGAAATTCTGAGCGGAGTCGAATGAAAACGAAACTGTGGTCCCTCACGCTGGGCAACTTTGCCATCGGCACCGGTGCCATGATCGTCCCGGGCATGTTGAACGAGTTGACCGAAGACCTGGCAACCACCCCCGCAGCAATCGGCGTCATCATCTCCGCGTTCGCAATGACCATTTGTTTCGGCGGACCTTTTTTCGCCAGCTGGACCAGCAAGATCGAACGCCGCAAGCTGCTTGCCGGTGCGCTGATCCTTTATGCGATTACCCATGTTCTTGCCGCACTTGCACCCGGTTATGACACGCTGCTTGCGGTGCGAATTTTCACCGCAATCGGGGCCGGATTGTTTACCGCGCAGGCAGCCGCAACCGCGAGCCTGATCGTACCGCCGGATCAACGCGGCAATGCAATCGGCCTGGCCTTTCTCGGCTGGTCGCTGGCGGCGGTGTTCGGCATGCCGCTCGGCGCCTATCTTGGAGCCGCCGTCGGCTGGCGCTGGACGATGGTGCTGGTCGGTGTTCTGTCCGCCGCATCTGCAGCATGGGTCTGGTTCCAGATTCCTTCCCGGGTTTACGTGGCACCGATGGATCGCGCGGCCTGGAAGGCATTGTTTGCCAACAAGCCCTTGCTGGTCGCGATCTCGGTAACCGCTGTCTGTGCCGCGGGCCAGTTCACCGCATTTTCGTACATGGCGGTGCTTCTGAAGGAATTTATCGGTGCGACTCCCGGCATGATCAGTTTTCTGTTTTTCCTGTTCGGATTCAGTGCAGTCGTCGGTACCATCATAGGCGCGAGAGTAATGGATCGTTTCGGCGCAGCGCAAGTCGGGATGGTGTCGATGATTTGCATGGCAATCGCCCTGGCGCTGTGGTTTCTTACGCGCGGCTCGTTGACGTTCACCATCGTATTGCTGATGCTATGGGGCCTGGGATGTTTCGCATTCAATGGCGCGCAGCAGGTGCGTCTGGTCGGACTGGCGCCGCATCTCGCATCGGCTTCGGTCGCACTGAACTCCTCGGCGATTTACATGGGCCAGGCATTTGGCGCGTTGACCGGCGGCCTGCTGATGACCCGCTATCCGACTGAATACCTGTCGATCGTTGGCGCTGTGCTGATGCTGGCGGCAATTGCAATGTCTCATGCAGCGATCGGCATGGCAAACCGGCAAGCTCTGGCGCGAGCCGTATGAAAGTACTCAGCGTCAATGTTGCCGCAGCCGGTGATTTGTTCGTCACCCAGTACGACACGGTGCACCGGATAGTTACCGGTATCCACAAGCAGCCGGTGGCCGGACCGGTAAATATCAAGAGACTCGGCCTGGAGGGAGACGAGCAGGCGGACCTTACCGTACACGGCGGACTGGACAAGGCGGTGTATGCATATCCGTCAGAGCATTACGGATTCTGGGCCGCACAAAGGCTGGCAGCGCTGAAGCGCGCGCAGCCATTGCCGCCGGGCTCGATGGGCGAAAATCTGACCGTGCAAGGACTGCTGGAAAGCGATGTATGGATCGGCGATCGTCTCGCGATCGGCAGCACGCTGCTTGAAGTCACCGAGCCGCGCTCGCCCTGCTACAAGTTCGGCGCAAAAATGGGCTTTGCGCATGCGGTCAAAATGATGGTGCAAAGCGGCGCAACCGGATTTTATCTGCGCGTCATTCAGGAAGGTGCACTGCAGGCGGGCGATTCAATTGTGCTGACGCCCGGCCCGCGCGAAGTCTCGATCGTGCAGATCAACGATCGGCGCTGGAGGGGACGTCAGCGCGATTTGTTCTGACGACCAGGTCGGTTCTCGTGGTATTCCATAAGCGCGCCCAGCCCGGCGGCCACGGCAGCGGCGGACCTGCATAATCGGGTATGCCGCGGCGTACCGCGATGATCGGCAGGTTTGCCGGCTGCGGGCCGTCGCGATGATCCCATCCGAGACTGAACGCATAATCCGGCAGCAAGGCCGCGCACACTTCTTCGAACCATGCGGTGTGGTCTTCGTCGCGCCCGAGCGCCTGCGCCAATCCTTGCGGATCGAAGCGTGCCAGCGTACGCGCCAGTTCTGCGGCATCTGCACCGGGCGCATCGCCCCATCCCATTATCGGATTGAGATTGTAATCTGCGCCCGAGCCATACCATCCCTCGCGCCATGCACGCTGCATCCAGTTGCGTGGCCCGGTAAACAAGTGCCAGCGCCAGTGCAGGCCGGACGGCTTGGGCCAGCTGTACAGATAAAGCCTTTGGTAGCCGGCGCGATGCAGCTCGCGTACCAGCGCCATCAGCCGCGCGTGCGGCATGCGTTCCGGCGGCGCGCTACGAAACAGGATCGGTTCGCCATCGGCGTGCTGCACCTGGTCCGAAGACAGGTTCAGATCCAGTGTGCGTCCTTCGTCGCCGAAGCGTGCAGAAATCCAGCCGGTGAATAAATTGACAGACGTGATCACGCCATAACCGCGATAACGGTGAAAAATAACAGTGCCGGGAGCAACGGGTTTCATCAATCGGTAAAGTACGGAATCAAGGTAATCGATAAGGAAGTGTAGCGGGAATCGGCGATCTGCTGGCGATCATTTCCGGTAAAAAAACGTCTTACGTGCACAGCAGCACGACTTTGACATTGGAGCGTTGCAATTACATATTAATTCCGCAACCGGAAAAATTTTCGCAACATTGGCGAAATGGCAGCACATCGATTCGGCGCCTTTCGGTCGGTTCGGATTATGATGATGCATCCTCGATCCCATCCATTTTGTATCTGCCATGACTCTTCGTATTATTGCCACCGGCGGCACCTTTGACAAACGCTACGATCCGATTGCCGGCGTACTGGGATTCGGCGCGAGCACGTTGCCGGCGGTCGTCGAGCGGACGCGCATCACGCTGCCGACTGCGCTGGAACAATTGCCTTTGCTGGATTCGCTGGATATGCAGGACGCGGACCGGGAGCGTATCAAGGCCGCTTGCGTGCGCGCACCTGAAAATCATATCGTGATCGTTCACGGCACGGATACGATGCGCCAGACCGCGGAAATACTGGCCTGCGCCGGATTGGCCAAGACGATCGTGCTGACCGGTGCCATGATTCCGTATGAAATTGCCAATTCTGACGCGTTGTTCAATTTCGGCTTCGCGTTCGGTGTCGTGCAAACCTTGCCGAACGGCGTCTATATCGCAATGAACGGGCAAGCGTTTATCTGGGACAAGGCGCGCAAAAATCGGCAGGCGGGATTATTCGAACCGTGCTGACCGCGGTGCGCATTTACAAACAGTCATTCATTCATCCTGCGCCATCTGCCTAAGCCTAGTCAGCCGAATCCGGCAATACAACCGGATTTGTCGGCACGGTATTGATCTATCTCGACGCATCGATAACTGATCTGCACCACAATTTGAAACCGATTGTAAAAACAGACGGTCAATCTACTGTTTACGCATACCGTTTCCGTTGCAGTTAGTGCATTTCCGGCGCGGCCCGCTCCGGTTTCTTGTGAGCCTGCCGCTCCGCTCCGGCTGCACCGAGTTATATCATTCCATGTACGTTGAGAGGTTAATTCATGCCAGGACTGGATCGCGTGGTTCCTAGAGTCGTCGCGCTGTTCGCATCGATCTTGCTGGTCGCATGCGGCGGTGGTGGCGGCGATTCGGCGCCAGCCAATACCGTATCGTCGTCGCCTCAAGTTGCGCTGTCGCTCGAATCGAATGCACCGCAAGCAGTCGGCGACACATCGACCGACGGTTTCAACTGGTTCAATTTTCGCCGCAAGCAGATGGGTTTGGCCGAAGTCACCCGCAGCGCTATCGTCGATGTGGCGGCACAGGGGCACTCAGACTATCAAAGGCTCAACGATACAATCACGCACACACAGGTCGCGGGCAACCCCGGCTTTACCGGCATCACGGTACTGGATCGATTGAGTGCGGCCGGATATGTATTCAACCAGAGCCGATACGGTTACGGTGAAGTGATCGCCGCAGTCGGTGACACATCGGGCTTTCATGCTGCGGAAGGATTGATCGACGCGATTTATCATCGCTTCGTGATTTTTGAGCCGATGTTCAGGGAGGCGGGCGCCGGCACAGGCACGGTACCTGACGGATACACCTATTTCACTACCAATTTTGCCGCGAACGGACTGGGCCCCGGCGTCGGTACGGGCAATGTGGCGCTGTACCCGTTTGCAGATCAAAAGAACGTGCAGACTATTTTCTACAGTGACAGGGAAATACCCGATCCGATTCCGGAGCAAAACGAGGTTGGTTATCCGATCAGTGTCCATGCCGATGCGACGGCCACGATCTCGGTACAGACTTTCGCGGTGCGGCCACGCGGCGGATCACCTCTGTCGGTACGTCTGCTGACCACCGCGACCGATTCCGATACTCCCGGATCGGTAGCGGCCGTCGTGCCGTACACAGTACTTTCGGGCGGTACCACATACGATGTACAGTTTATTGGCACTGTCGACGGTGTATCCGTGAATCGCAGCTGGTCTTTCACGACCCGCTGACATCAAACATATTCGATCGACCAAGAAGCAATTATTGCGAACAATGCTCGTTGATTGACATCGGCCGGCCACTGCTTCGGTCATACGGCATCTCATTTCCGGACAGGTATAGCGCAATCGCGTTCATCCACAGATTTGTGGGAGCCGGCTTTGCATACGATGTCGGAAGCAATGCAAACAAACCGAATGCGATCAGCCAGCGATTCACGTAAGGTCTCGGCATACCACGCGCAATCCAGATGAAACCGAGGCTGACCACCGCGCCCATTGCGCAACCGGCAAGTACTTCGGACATAGAATGGAAATCCAGCACAACTCGCGACACGCCGACGAGAATGCCGATCAAAATTCCTAGCGAGACGCCGGATATCCTGACGGCGCGTGGCGATCTTTGCAAGACAAGATAAAAAATTACCGGAAAAACGGCGATCGCCCGCATCGCGTGTCCGCTCATGCCCATGAAGTCAAGCGCGCTGACGCCGATGCCCCAGCCTATAAACGCGATCTTGGTTGCCGCCACAAGCGCAAGTCCGGAGATGAACAACGCGCACCACCAGAGCGCCATGCGCCAAGCGCGGCCCGCGCCAAGCCAGACTGCAATTGTCGCAGCTGCAGGAAGTGTGACGACAGTGTCCGCGACACTGGTGATATGCCCCCATGGAATCATCAAAACGCCAATCCGGTATCGTGATCAAGTGATCGAAAGTCAGGGACGATGCAATTGTTGAGGGAACCCCTCATTGCGATTGAGTGAACAGCGTCCAATGATGCTGCCATTGCGCCATTCAGCTTGATTTGTACTTCCTGTTGCTCGAATTGGAGTCGTTGCCGCCGCGCCAGTTCCCGCGTTTGATGTAAATGAGTCGTGTCAGATTTTCCCAACCGTGATCGAAGCGAAGCAATCCAAATTGAACATGTGCTTTGGCTCCGCCTGTGGCCGAGGCAAAACGCCGTGGTTCGATATTCAGTCGATTGATGAGGAAATTGATGTTGCCAAATCAAGCCAAACGCGAAGCACGCTTCGCATGACCGACAACAAAAAGCCCGTCTGCCTTCCGGCGACGGGCCAAGCCATCTTTTTTCAAGATGGGAGGAGACGGACCGATTAAACTCCAGGTAATCACGACACGCCATGCCATGTTCATGGGATGTGCAAGCAAGAAGCTGGCAACCGGCCTATACCGACGAGTAGTGAATGAGCAAAAAAAGCCCGCGATCTTTTACGATGCGGGCTTTCCGTCTCCTTTTTCTCCTCGAAGGGCGAATTTCGATTTCGCTTTCGTAGTGTAAATAGCAAACAAGCGGCACTATTGATTTCGATCAAGAGTTGATCGACAGGTGGAACTTTCGCTATTAGAACGTTTAACGAAATGATTCCGCGAGCGATGTGCCTCCTTGCCGCCGCGCCGTACTGTCGCCGGCACGGGCCTGCTCGGAAGCGCGCCACATGAACTTGTTCGGCGCTCGCAAGCAAAGGGAGCGGAATCGGCAACCGCAGACCGTTAAAAAATTGACCGAACGCAAGTGCTTCAATGGCATAGCAACTAAACTTGCCTGTAACGTATCGTGTACCAGACAGCTCCGCATTTCAGGGACAACTACTATTAAAAGAAATTTATTGGTAAACTGCTATCTTTGATGAATAGCGGATGCCGACCTGATACCACGCCATGTCGCAAATCCATACCCACTATGACAATCTCAAGGTGGCGCGCAATGCGCCGCCCGAGGTCATTCGCGCTGCCTATAAAACACTGTCGCAAAAATTCCATCCAGACCGTAATCCCGACAAGCCAAACGCTACCCGTACTTTTCAACTGATCAGTCTGGCATACGAAGTGCTGTCCGACCCGGTGAAGCGCCGGGCACATGACGACTGGATCGCCGCGGAAGAGGAAAAACAGCAGGCCGACGCGGCTCCTCAGGATCCAGGGCACTCCGCGAAATTTACCCCCCGCCCCGCTTCGGAGCAGCGGTCTTACCAAACCACTTTCCATGCTTTTGCAGCAACGCGCAAAGAATGGCTGAGTGCAAATCGGCTTTTCAAATATTTTTTCTGGATGCTGCTGCCGACGCTGATTCTCTTGATTGCCGTGGCTGTGTAGCGTAGGGTCTGCCACTACTTTCCGAGATGCCGGAAGATCGGTAGTATCCATAGCCGAAAAATTGGCCGCTCCCAGTGGAGCCGATCCGCCACGATTGAACCACAATGAGCGACGGGACTCACATGCATATGAGAATACAAGCGCTCAGCGCTTCGCCATGCCGTTTAAACATTGGACATTTTTTGATGAGACCGATCTCTTCCATGCCGGCGATATTAATTGTTGCGGTCGCCTTGGGCGCGTGCGCGACACGAACATCCTATGTCGATCTTTATGGCCAGGCTGTTCCGGTATCGGGAGTTGAACGTACCATCGTGATTACGCCCGATACCAGGCATGTGAACGTGGAGGGCGGCGAAACTGTCAGATTCGTCAGTGGCAGCAAGCAGTTTGCCTGGACTTTCAATGTGGCAAGAACAGTCCATTCGTTTGACCTGAATGAAGTCGCACCGCCCGGTATGCTTGATCATGTAGTTCGTGCGTACGTAACTCCGGACCCAAAATATATCGGTGTGGCGGCCGAGGCGGCAATTGATGATTGATTCAAAGCTTCGATCGCCGACCTTGAAGTTTCTTTATCTGTAGCTATTCAAATAAATTCGAACCCGGTATTACCGGGCTATTTTCCGATGCAGAACCGGCTGAAAATCACACCGAGCAAATCGTCGGACGTGAATTCGCCGGTAATGCCGTTCAAGCGTTCTTGCGTCAATCTCAATTCTTCCGCAAAAAGATCCAGCGCCTGGTCGCTTTGTTCGGCCAGCTGCGCAGCGGTATCGAGATGCGAACGCGCTGCCTTCAACGCGATCAAATGCCGTTCGCGTGCCAGATACAGCGATTCGCCGGTCTGCTGCCAGCCGGCGATGCGCAGCATTTCCGCGCGCAGCAGGTCGATGCCCAGCTTGTCGATCGCGGACAGATAGACGTGGGTTGCCTCCGGCGTCCGGTCGACTGCGGGCCTGTGGCCGGACAGGTCGATCTTGTTCCAGATCCGTATCACCGGCACGTCCAGCGGAAACCGGCCGACGATGCTTTCGTCTGCCCGCGTCGGTCCCCGGCTCGCATCCAGCATATGCAAAATGACGTCGGCGTTTTCTACCGCAGTCCAGGTACGCTCGATACCGATGCGTTCCACCTCGTCGCTCGCGTCAGCCACATCGCGAATTCCGGCAGTGTCGATGATGTTGATCGGGATGCCTTCGATCTGAATCGTTTCGGTAACGCGGTCGCGCGTGGTACCGGCGATCGGCGTGACAATTGCCACATCCGAGCCGGCAAGCGCATTCAACAACGACGACTTGCCGACATTCGGTTTGCCGGCCAACACCACATTCAAGCCATCGCGCAACAGCGCACCCTGTGACGCCTGACTGAATACGAAATCGAGTGCGTCGCGGATGCGTGTCAGCTGGCCGCGCGCATCGGATTTTTCGAGGAAATCGATTTCTTCTTCCGGAAAATCGAGCGTGGCTTCAACCAGCATCCGCAAATGGATGACTTGCGCAACCAGGTCATGGATCGCCTTCGAAAACACACCGGATAGCGACTGCGATGCCGACTTCGCGGCCGCTTCGGTCGATGCGTCGATCAAGTCCGCTACCGCCTCGGCCTGTGCCAGATCCAGTTTGTCGTTCAGGAAGGCGCGATGCGTGAATTCACCGGGCTGCGCAAGACGCAGATCGATGTCCTGACCCGCTTCAAGGCAACGAGCGAGAAGCATTTGCAACACGACCGGCCCGCCGTGACCCTGCAATTCCAGTACGTCTTCGCCGGTATAGGAGTGCGGTGCCTTGAAGTAGATCGCCAGTCCCTTGTCGATTGCAGTGCCGTCCACGCCGATGAAATCGACATAGGTGGCATGGCGCGGCTGCAATTGCGCAGCTCCGCATACTGCCTGAATGACGGGAGCCAGATTTTTGCCGGACAGTCGAACGACGCCGATGCCGCCGCGCCCTGGTGCAGTGGCAATTGCGGCGATGGGAGATGAATCAAATTTCATGAATCAATTCTAGAGTTTTTACGATTTTTCGGGCAACAAAAAAGCCCGTGAATTTTCAGGCACGGGCTTTTCTGTTGCAACGGTGATGCAGGCACTTACCCGGGTTTGCCCGCTTCGATTCTTTTGGTGATCACCCACTGTTGCGCGATCGACAAAATGTTGTTGACCACCCAATACAGCACCAGCCCCGATGGGAAGAAGAAGAACATGACCGAGAATGCGATCGGCATGAACATCATCACCTTGGCCTGGATCGGATCCGGCGGCGTCGGGTTCAGCTTGGTCTGGATGAACATCGAGATTGCCATGACGACAGGCAGGATGTACCAAGGGTCGGGCGACGCCAGATCCTGGATCCAGCCCAGCCACGGTGCGTTGCGCATTTCAACGCTGGCCAGCAATACCCAGTACAGCGCGATGAAAACCGGAATCTGCACCACGATCGGCAGGCAGCCGCCCAGCGGATTGATTTTCTCGGTCTTGTACAACTCCATCATTGCCTGGTTCATCTTTTGCGGATCGCCCTTGTGGCGCTCGCGGATCGCAGTCATTTTCGGCGTGACCTGCTTCATCTTGGCCATGCTGCGGTAGCTGGCGGCCGACAAAGGGAAGAATGCCAGCTTGATCAGGATGGTCAGCACGATAATGGTCCAGCCCCAGTTGCCGATCACTTTGTGGATCTGATCCATCAGCCAGAAAACCGGTTTGGCAATGATCGTCAGCCATCCATAGTCCTTGACCAGTTCGAAGTTCGGTGCAAATTTTTCCATCTGCGTCGATTCCTGCGGACCGGAAAACAGTTCCGCCGTCATCGATGCGGTTGCGCCCGGCGCAATCGTGCCCATAGGAACAATCGTGCCGACCGCGAATAAATTGGTATCGATTTTCTTGGTGAATATTTCGCGCGGCGTATTCTTGGGCGGCTGAAACGCGGATACGAAATAATGCTGCACCATCGCGATCCAGCCGTCGTCGGCTTTGGTCACGTGATCGATCTTGCCTTCGTCGATCGTCTCGAAATCGACTTTCTGGAATTTGGCTTCTTCGGTATATACCGCCGGGCCCGTGAAAGTGCTGTAGAACATCGATTCACCGGGCAGGCTGTTGCCATCGCGGACCAGTTGCATGTACAGCGACGGTGCGATTGGCTCGCCGGTGGTGTTGGTGACGTCATGCCTGATATCGATCGTGTAATCGCCGCGATTGAAGATAAAGGTCTTGGTCAGCTTGACGCCGTTCTGCTCCGACTCCATCACCAGCTCGATTTGCTTCGCACCATCGAGCGTGCGCGGACCGGGTTTGACGACAAAAGGCGATTTGTGATTCGGGAACGGACCGCCGATCAGGCCGGTCTGGCCCAGGTAGGTACGGTTTGCGCTGGCATCGAACAGCACCACGTTTTCCGATGGATTGTCGGTCGCGTGATGCTTCAGCAATTCAAGATGCTTCAGCTCGCCGCCTATCGTATCGATCTCGGCCTTGATGACATCGGTCGTGATCGTAACGGTTTCGCTTTGCGTCGGCTTTACGCCGGCGGGAACGGCCGCCGCTGTAGCTGCGGGATTGGCCGGCGATGCGGCCTGCGGAACATCGGACCTGCCGGCAGCTGTGCCGCTTCCGTTATTAGTCGGTGCGACTTCCTGTGCCGGCGTCGGAAAGAACATCGAAGGCTGGCCGGTATGGCGCATCCAGTTGTCCCACAGGAGCAACAGCGACATCGAGAACACAACCCACAGGACGGTACGTTGGATATCCATAAGCGTAGTAATAAGTAATCAGGAATTCAGGAATGGCCGCAACCGCGGGCGGTTGTAGAAGGATTTTTCGCATGATTCCGCGGCACCGGATCGACGCCGCCTTCATGCCAGGGGTGGCATTTGCACAATCGCACCGCTGTCAATGCAGTGCCCTTGAGTGCGCCATGCTCGCGCACTGCCTCGGCTGCATATTCCGAACAGCTTGGATAGAAACGGCAATTCGGCCCCAAAAACGGGCTGATGCCTAACTGATAAGCACGCAACAGAATCAATAGCAGCTTTTTCATTTGGCCTCCGGCAAACGTTGGGATGCGAATAATTGCATCAGTTCCGCTCGCAATTGCGCTTTCAGTACGGTCGACGTGG
Source organism: Oxalobacteraceae bacterium (assembly GCA_036675035.1). Lineage (GTDB taxonomy): Bacteria > Pseudomonadota > Gammaproteobacteria > Burkholderiales > Burkholderiaceae_D > MESE01. The sequence goes on along the minus strand of JAKFFO010000166.1, from coordinate 7,029 downwards.
CCGGCCCGCTTTTGGTATTGACCGGCTTCGACAGGCGCACGATGCAGTCGATCGGTGGCAATGCGGTTTGCCGGAACAATTCGCGAGCAGCGCGTTTGATGGTGTTGCGCGTCACCGCGCGCGGCGCGAATCGCTTGGCCGCCACGACGCCCAGGCGCGCATGTGGCAATTCATTGGTTCGCGTAAACAGCACGAAATGAGCAGTTCGATATGTCGGCCGCAAACGAAAAACGGATGAAAATTCATCCGTTTTAACGATTCGCCGATCGCGCGCATAATCCAGTGAACGATCGCCGGTCACACCAGCACAAATAGTGTAAACCGGGCTTAAGCGGCAAGGCGCTTGCGGCCCTTGGCGCGACGGGCATTGAGCACAGCGCGGCCGCCGCGTGTTGCCATGCGAGCGCGGAAACCATGAGTGCGCTTGCGGCGAACGACGGAAGGTTGGTAAGTACGTTTCATTATTGGTCTCGCTAATCAGCAGAAAATGCAGCAGGAAAAAATCGGATAATCACACGCTTGCCCGCTTGTTTGGCGCCGTCGAACCATGTTCGCGCCGGGCTGACCACGACACGACATGCCAACGCAGCGAGCGGTGAACCCGTGATTAGACAGTATTTTCCGCTTGTTTGTCAATCACTTAGCGTGTTTTGACAAGGCCGCCATCGCAACGTCCCGGCATAAAATAAGCGGCCAGCCTGTGGATAACTTGCCCTGTCCGGAGTAGAATAGCGGGAATGCGCAGTGCCCCCTTCTGCATCAAAAACAGTCGAATCAGGAACAAGCCGGTACCGTCCCCGCATTCTTTCAATTAGAGATTCATGGAAAATTTTTGGCAGACCTGTTCCGCGCAGTTGGAACAAGAATTGACGCCTCAGCAGTTCAGCGCGTGGATCAAGCCGCTGGCCCCGCTGGACTACGAAGAAGGCCGGCTGCGAATTGCCGCGCCGAATCGTTTCAAGCTGGATTGGGTCAAGACGCAATTTGCCAGTCGCATCACTACTCTTGCATCCCAGTTCTGGGAAGCGCCGGTCGATGTCCAGTTCGTGCTGGACCCGCGCACCAATAGCAAGAAACCGTCCACTGGCATGCCAGTCGCAGCCAGTCAGCCGGAACACGAAACCGTCGGCGCTGCGAATGGCGCGCAAGCGCTGGATCGGATGCCGGAAATTGCAATTGATGCAACGCCGCGTCGTGACCAGAGCCGTATCAATGTCGCCTTGACTTTCGATAGTTTCGTTACCGGCAAGGCCAACCAGTTGGCGCGCGCGGCGGCAATCCAGGTGGCCAACAACCCCGGCGTTTCATATAACCCGCTGTTCCTGTATGGCGGTGTCGGGCTTGGCAAAACCCATCTGATCCATGCGATCGGCAATCAGGTCCTGGCGGATAATCCGAATGTAAAGATTCGCTACATCCATGCGGAACAGTATGTTCGCGACGTAGTGACTGCTTACCAACGTAAGGGTTTTGACGACTTCAAGCGCTATTATCATTCGCTTGATATGTTGCTAATCGACGATATCCAGTTCTTCGGCGGCAAGAGCCGGACTCAGGAAGAATTCTTTTATGCGTTCGAAGCATTGATTGCGGCAAAGAAACAAATCATCATCACCAGCGATACCTATCCGAAAGAAATCACCGGGATGGATGACCGGCTGATTTCCCGTTTCGATTCCGGATTGACGGTTGCGGTCGAGCCGCCGGAGCTGGAAATGCGGGTCGCGATTTTGCTGAAAAAAGCACTGCAGGAAGGTGCATCGCTGTCCGACGACGTCGCCTTTTTCGTCGCCAAACACCTGCGTTCGAACGTGCGCGAGCTCGAAGGCGCGCTGCGCAAGATCCTTGCGTATTCGCGTTTTCATGGCAAAGACATCACGATCGACGTGGTAAAAGATGCGCTGAAGGATTTGCTGTCGGTCCAGAATCGGCAGATCTCGGTAGAAAATATTCAAAAAACCGTCGCTGATTTCTTCAATATCAAGGTCGCCGACATGTATTCAAAAAAGCGGCCGGCCAATATTGCGCGGCCGCGGCAGATTGCGATGTATCTGGCGAAAGAGTTGACGCAAAAGAGTTTGCCCGAAATCGGCGAGCTTTTTGGCGGACGGGATCACACGACGGTATTGCACGCAGTACGTAAGATAGGTGCGGATCGCGCCAAAAATCCGGAATGCAATCACGAGTTGCATGTGCTGGAGCAAACGTTAAAAGGTTAATCATGCTGCTGCCTACGCGGCTGTGGATAACTTTTGGCGAACGATTGAAGGCGACTGAAAGCGCTGCCGAATCCGCGGAATCAGGTGAATCGGGCAGCGCCCTAAAGGAGGTCTTGATTGATGGAAAAAGATAGTCACTTTGGCATTTTTCTGTTGCGGGCTGACATAAAATGGCATTTGTTAACTTATTAAAACCAAGGAACTAACCATGCAATTGGTGAAAACCCATAGAGATACGCTTCTCCGGCCACTGCAAATTGTGAGCGGTATTGTCGAGCGTCGGCACACGTTGCCGATTCTGGCCAATATCCTCATTCGCAAGGACGGCGAAAAAGTATCCTTTCTGTCGACCGACATCGAAGTGCAGATCACTACCCATGCCAAGGTCGGCAGCGGCGGCGACGTAGCCGCCACGACGGTCGCGGCGCGCAAACTGCTCGACATCCTGCGCGCATTGCCTGAAGGCGACGACGTTGCCCTGTCGCTGACCAACAAGCGGATGACGGTGCAATCCGGCAAATCGCGTTTCGCATTGCAAACCCTGTCGGCCGAAGAATTCCCGACGGTGGCCCAGGCCGAGCACTACAATGCCAAGGTCACGTTGCCACAGAAAACGCTGAAGCACCTGTTCAATATGGTGCACTTCGCGATGGCACAGCAAGACATCCGTTATTACCTGAATGGCTTGCTGCTGGTGGTCGATGGCAAGAACGTGATCGCGGTCGCCACCGATGGTCATCGTCTGGCATTCTGCCAGGTTGAAACCGATCAGGACTTCCCGCGACAGGAAGTCATCATTCCGCGCAAGACCATCCTGGAACTGCAGCGCCTGCTCGAAGAAAACGATGAGCCAGTCCAGCTTGAAGTTGCCAACAACCAGGTCAAGCTGACCTTCGCCGATATCGAACTGATTTCCAAGCTGGTCGAAGGCAAGTTCCCGGACTACACCCGCGTAGTACCCAAGGGATACAAGAACAACTTCACGATCGGACGCGACCAGTTGCTGCGCTCGCTGCAGCGCGCCGCGATCATGACGTCCGACAAGTTCAAAGGCGTGCGCTGCATCGTCAGTCCCGGCAGCATGAAGATCAGCTCCACCAATGCCGACCAGGAAGAAGCCGTCGAAGAAATGGAAATCGATTACGGCGGCGATAGCGTCGACATCGGTTTCAATGTGACGTATTTACTGGATGTTTTGAATAACCTGAAGTGCGATAGCGTCAACATCGCATTGGGCGACGCCAATTCATCGGCGTTGATCACGGTACCCGACAATGCGGATTTCAAGTATGTCGTGATGCCGATGCGCATTTGATTTGGTAAATGAACAAAGTGCGCAAGGGGGCCAAGTGGGCCCCTTTGCCACTTTTTAGAAATCCTGTTTTTTGTCATTTCAGTACCGTCCCCCTGCAGGGGACGGAAATCTGAAGAGCAAAAAATTCAGCTTGAGAAGTCGTAACCGTTTTTAAAGAAGGTAGCCATGTCCGCAATCCCCATTGACAATACCAATCCGTCGCAATCCAACCAGTACGGCGCTTCCTCGATCCAGATCCTCGAAGGCCTGGAAGCGGTGCGCAAGCGTCCCGGAATGTACATCGGCGATACGTCGGACGGCACCGGTTTGCATCATTGCGTGTTCGAAGTGCTCGACAACTCGATCGATGAATCGCTGGCTGGCCACTGTACCGAGATCCACGTCACGATCCATTCCGATAATTCGATTTCGGTCGTCGACAACGGCCGCGGCATTCCGACCGGCATCAAGTGGGACGACAAGCACGACCCGAAGCGCAGCGCAGCCGAAATCGTGATGACCGAACTGCACGCCGGCGGCAAATTCGACCAGAATTCATACAAGGTCTCGGGCGGTCTGCATGGTGTCGGCGTATCCTGCGTGAACGGTTTGTCGAAGATGCTCAAGCTGACGATTCGCCGCGACGGCAAGCAGCACTACATGGAATTCGCGCGCGGCATTCCGCAGAACCGCGAACTTGAAACCATCGACGGCATGGTCGTGTCGCCGATCAAGGTCACCGGCGACACCGACAAACGCGGTACCGAAGTGCATTTTTGGGCCGACGAAGAAATCTTCACCAATGTCGAATTCCATTACGACATCCTGGCCAAGCGCATTCGCGAACTATCGTTCTTGAACAACGGCGTACATATCAAGCTGACCGACCAGCGTACCGGCAAGGAAGAGGATTTCGCGTTCGAAGGCGGCACCAGCGGATTCGTTGAATACATCAACAAGACCAAGAGCGTGCTGCATCCGACCATCTTCCAGGCGACCGGCGAAAAAATGTCGGAGCATGGCACCAACATCACCGTCGATGTCTCGATGCAGTGGAACGATGCATACAACGAGCAAGTGCTGTGCTTCACCAATAACATACCGCAGCGCGACGGCGGTACCCACCTGACCGGCTTGCGCGCCGCAATGACGCGCGTGATCAACAAGTACATCGAAGAACACGAATTCGCGAAGAAAGCCAAGGTCGAAGTGGCCGGCGACGACATGCGCGAGGGCTTGACCTGCGTGCTGTCGGTCAAGGTGCCGGAACCTAAGTTCAGTTCGCAGACCAAGGACAAACTGGTATCGAGCGAGGTGCGCGGCCCGGTCGAGGAAATCGTCGCCAAGACGCTGACCGATTATCTGGCCGAGCGTCCCAACGACGCCAAGATCATTTGCGGCAAGATCGTCGAAGCCGCGCGTGCGCGCGAAGCTGCCCGCAAGGCGCGTGAGCTGACGCGGCGCAAAGGCATCATGGATGGGCTCGGCCTGTCCGCCAAGCTGGCCGATTGCCAGGAAAAAGACCCGGCGCTGTGCGAACTGTATATCGTCGAAGGAGACTCCGCGGGCGGTTCCGCCAAGCAGGGCCGTGACCGAAAGTTCCAGGCGATACTGCCGCTGCGCGGCAAGGTGCTCAACGTCGAAAAGGCGCGCTTCGAAAAAATGCTCTCGAGCGAGCAGATCACCACGCTGATCGCAACGCTCGGCACCAGTATCGGCGCCGACGAGTTCAACATCGACAAGCTGCGTTATCACCGCATCATCATCATGACCGACGCCGACGTTGACGGCGCACACATCCGCACGCTGTTGCTGACGCTGCTGTACCGCCAGATGCCGCTGCTGGTCGAGCGCGGCCATATCTATATCGCGCAGCCGCCGCTGTACAAGGTCAAGCACGGGCGTGACGAGCGCTACCTGAAGGACGACATCGAAGAAGCCGCCTACATGATGCAGATCGCGCTCAACGATGCCGCACTGATTCCGTCCGAAAACGCAGCGCCGATCACCGGCGATGCATTGTCCGAACTGGTTCGTCAGTACAACACCGCCAACGCGATCATCATGCGCCTTACGCGTGCGGTGGACGATGCCGCGCTATCGGCGATCATGACCGGCGTCACGCTCAACCTCGATACCGTCACCGACGCGGAACAATCGGCACAAACGATGATGACGGCCATCAATGATCCGGCGGTGCAGGTCATCGTCAAGTCCGACGAGCTGTCAGCCAAACACATGCTGCGCATCCAGCGCATGTACCACGGCAACGTCAAGGTCAGCGTGATCGACGCCGACTTCGTCGCCGGCCCCGACTATGCCGTACTGGCCAACGCCGCCGCGACCTTCAAGGGCTTGATCGGCGAAGGTGCGATGGTGCGTCGCGGCCAAGGCGAGAAGACCAAGGAAATCGCGATCCGCGACTTCCACGAAGCGATGGCGTGGCTGCGCGAAGAAGCCGAACGCGGCGTATCCAAGCAGCGCTATAAAGGTCTTGGGGAAATGAACCCGTCGCAGCTGTGGGAAACCACGATGGACCCGACCGTACGCCGCCTGCTCAAAGTGCAGATCGAAGACGCCATTGCAGCGGACCAGATTTTCACGACGCTGATGGGCGACGACGTGGAGCCGCGCAGGGCGTTCATCGAGCTGAATGCGCTGCAGGCGGGGAATATCGACGTTTAACAAACGGACAGTTCCGTAGTCAGTCAAAACCGGTGCGGCTACTGCCCCATGGTCGCAATCGCAGCGCGCAAAAATAAATACGACTCGCACCACAGTGCTGCCACTGAACTGACAAAGTCAGTACGAACAGCGATACGAATTGGCGCATTACGCAAAAAGCCTAGTCTTCATTTGAGACTAGGCTTTTTCCGTTGGGGCAGCGAGATACTCCCGAGCGCGGAATGCTATTCAACTGCTACCAAAATCAGCCCGAAACACTGGCTGTATAACGCAGACTTGTTCCAGCGCTGAAGCAAACCACCGGCAGCAACAAGCCAGCGAGTCTGACCTATCGACCTCGGCTTAAACCAACCAGCCTCCATCAAAAATCACGGCGGCTCACTGCCAAAAATCTGCGTACATATTGCGGTATCCAGCCAAATTACCTGGTTTTTCCAATAATCTTCTTGCAAATAAGAGTGATTCTCATTATTATTTTCATCCAATAAGGCTTCGGGCAAAAGGCGCTTACCCGGCCCGCTTCGCTACGAACCAATTCTTTCACCTACTCACGAATCTACAATGTCGAACAATCTCCCCATCGCTTCTTCGGCCACACAGGATGAGCATCAAGTTGCCGTACCTCTGTTCCGCCAACTGACCGGCGTCAGCCTCCTTCTCCTCAGCGGTGCCGTGACAGCACAAACTGCGCCGCCTGAAGCAACTCTGCCTGTCATTACGGTTACCGGCGATGCTGCGGGAGACCTCCAGAAACCATACGCCGGCGGCCAAGTGGCGCGCGGCGGCAGCTTAGGTTTACTGGGCTCACAGAACACGATGGACGTGCCGTTC
>JAKFFO010000050.1:0-3523 GCA_036675035.1 Oxalobacteraceae bacterium | reverse complement strand
CGATCTCTATCACTACCTTGGTTTTGTGCTGTCGGCGACTCTGATGGGCATGGCGTTCCTGAGCCTGTCGCTGCTGGTGTCGGTGCTGGCATCGGATCGGATGCGCGCCAGCGGCGTGGCGATTGCGCTGTGGTTCTTTTTCGTGCTGATTTTCGACTTGTTGCTGACCGGCGCGCTGGTGGCCAGTCAGGGCAGCCTGAGCAGTTCCGTGTTCGGTGCGCTGCTAATGCTCAACCCGGCCGATGTGTTTCGGCTGCTGAACATTTTCAGTTCGGAACAGGTACAAACCATGTACGGACTTGCTACCGTGATGCCTGAAAACCTGACCAACCCGTCAGTACTGATCGGGATCATGCTGGGCTGGATCGCGCTGCCGTTTTTGATTGCGAATTGGAGATTCAAGTGAGAATAAAAAAATTGGCTTGCGGCCTGATGCTGTTGACTGTGCTGGGCGCCTGCAGCAAAAGCGTTCAGCAGGCATTGCCGCAGGAACCAGACAGCGGCACCGCCTGTTCGCTCGACGGCATGGTGCTCAAGGACTTTCCGGGACCGAAGGCGCAAATCCATTTCGCGGAAGGGTCGCCGGACTTCTTTTGCGACTTGATGGAATTGTTTGCGACCCTGCTGGCGCCGGAGCAAAAACGCGCGGTTTCAGGGATATTCGTGCAGGACATGGGCAAGGCCGCATGGGAAAATCCTGAAGGACACTGGATTGATGCAAAGACCGCCGTGTTTGTGGCAGGAAGCAAGAAAACCGGTTCGATGGGACGGACCTTCGGCGCCTTCGCCAGCGTGCAGGTCGCTGAAGAATTCGTGAAAAAAGAAGGCGGCAAGATCGTACGTTTCGAACAGGTGACTCTCGACATGGTGAACATGTCCACGGACGCCACCCACGACAACAAGATGCATTGAGAGGGTTGCAATGGACCAGGACGAAAGCGGCAAGATGGAGATGTACGAAGACCCGGAGAACATGCAGAAGCTGTACGCGAAGACTAACTATTTGCTGCGCGAATCGCGCAAGACCGTACTCGCGCAATACGGCGTGGCCGATGAAGCAGCCTTGCTTGAGCAGATCAAAAGCGGACAGGTGGACGAGCATCCCGCCTACGGCCATTATCTGAGTGCGCTGATCATGGAACAGACCCGTCTGCATGTGCGCAGCGAGCTACTTGCCGAACTGGCCGAGGGCGACGTCGCCGATGCGCCGGCCAGCGTACACCTGATGCTGAAAGAGCAACTGGAAATACATTACATTCGTCGCCTGTCCGAGCCGGTGCGCCTGGCCCAGGATGCCCTGATTCTGTCGTTCGACAGCGGACTGCAGATGGAGGTGCGATATTACAGTCCTGAAGAGTACTTGTTTAGCTGGAGCTGGGGCGAGGCGGAGCTGGGCATCGATACTGCGCCCGTGCACCCGGCGTGCCCGACTTTCCCACACCATCTGCATGGTGATGAGGGGATTATCCTGCCCGATTCTGTTACGCTTCCGGGCACGGATTGCTGGACCAATTTTTCACGTTTGCTCGATGCGCTGCTTGTTAATCCGTTCCTGAAACCGGTAGCGATCGAATCCAATTCTTAAACTCAAGGAGATGTAACCAATGAAAGTCCTGACACTATTGCCGTTCATAATTTCCGCAGCATTGGCCGGATGCGGCGAGAAAGCCGCACCGCCTCCGCCACCTGAGGCTTCCGCACCGGCTGCGGCGCCAGCGCCAGCACCAGCACCAGCTGCCGAAGCGCCGGCTGCCGCTGCGGCCGCACCAGTCGCGGGCACGGCGAGCGCTGGTGACCTGGTCAAGGGAGAGGAAGTTTACAAGGCCACCTGTGTTGCCTGTCACGGATCAGGTGTCATGGGCGCGCCGAAACTGGGTGACAAGGCAGCATGGGAGCCGCGTATTGCCGCAGGCAAGGACACGATCTATGCAAACTCGATCAACGGCATCAAGATGATGCCGCCAAAGGGTGGCAATCCAAGCCTGAAGGATGAGGACGTCAAGGCGGCAGTGGATTTCATGCTTAGCAAAGTCAACTGATTCAGCCGGCACGGCGAGTGCGTCGACTGATTTGACGCTCTTGCCGTGATCCGGTATTTCCACTACTCCGGTCTCGCCGGAATCCGAAATTCCCATCCCGCCAGTTGTTTTCACCGCCCCGTCGCTGAAGTCCTTACCTTCGCCAACATGCATCGATCCTTTCAATTCCATCACTTCGTTTGCCAGTACCTATTGCCTTTTGCGTTCTTGCTGCTGGTGCTGAGCGGATGCACACGAAATGACACCGTTGACCGTACCGAAGGACATGTGTTCGGCACCCGGGTCGAAGTCAGTATTTACGGCGAGTCCGAACGACGCTCGAAGGAACTGAGCGCAAAAGTGTTGAGCGAGTTCGACCGCCTGCATCATAAGTTCCATGCATGGAAACCCAGCGCACTGACCGAGCTTAACGATGCCATTGCACGTGGCGAGCCCTACGAGGCAGATGCCGAGATGGTCGATATCCTGAAGGCCGCGACCATGCTTGCGGAGCGCTCGGACAATCTGTTCAATCCCGCCATCGGCCGCCTGATCCGGCTCTGGGGTTTTCAATCGAGCGATATCAAGCCGCAGGCGCCGAGCGCGGCCGAGATCAAGCGTCTGGTCGATGCGAATCCGCGCATGGCCGACCTGCGCTTCGACGGCACCACGATTTCAAGCAGCAACAAGACGGTAATGCTCGACTTGGGCGGTTACGCCAAAGGCTATGCACTTGACCGTGCGGCGCAGATACTTCGAGGTCAGGGCGTGAAGGCCGCACTGATCAACGTCGGGGGCAATATGCTGGCGATTGGCCAGCCCGGCAATCGTCTCTGGACCGTCGGCATTCAGGACCCTCGCGGAGAAGGTTCGATTGCAGTTGTGGAATTGCACGACAACGAAGCCATCGGCACCAGCGGCGACTATCAACGCTACTTTATGAAAGACGGCAAGCGCCGTGCGCACATTATTGATCCGCGTAACGGCGAATCGATCAACCTGGTTGCATCGGTCACCGTCGTCATCTCCGGCGGCAACGATGCTGGGACCCGCTCCGACGGTCATTCGAAGCCGCTTTTCCTGGCAGGGCCGCAGCATTGGCGCGAGATGGCCGAGCGGCTGGGCTTGCCGGAGGTGATGCTGATCGATACAAACAAAAATATAGAAATGACGCCAGCAATGCGCAAACGAATGACGGCAAAGGGTCGATCCGGTTAGTTTCGGTGCGGCCGACGGCTAAAGCTCAATGAACGGTGGCGCCATTCATTAAGACAGGGCTTTGAGTTCCCACGGTAATTCTATGCTGACGGAACATCTACGTACGCGTGCGGCATAGACCAGAACCAGCTTGATGCCATACGTGCCCAAGTCGGCAAAGCCGACTAGTGTGTCGTCCCGCAAATAACTTTACAAAGTCGTTCGACTTTCTGCAGGATTGAATCGGCTGTCGCAGTCCAGATGAACGGACGGGAATGCGCATTATATTGTTCAACAAACTGGTTAAT